>JAJYRW010000170.1 GCA_021793895.1 Actinomycetes bacterium | reverse complement strand
TCCGGTTTGGTTCCGATGTGGACGACCTCATCAACCGGATCGGAGACCACTGCTTCGGTGAGGATCTCGCGATCGACCTCTTCCCCGTCCACCATGATTGATTTATAGGTCACGACGCGTGAGCCCGTTTTGCCTTTAGTAACGGTGCGCTTCGTGCCCTTCGTCAGCTCGTCGTTTTCGACCTCGACCGTTTCGAAGGGCAGGGTGGTGGTTTCGGTTCCACTCTCGACGGTGTGGCGGTTGACCATAACGACCATTCCATCGACCGTGGGCGAACTGAGTGGAACGGAGCTGGAGTCGTTTTCGCTTAAGAAAATGCCCCATTCGGTGAGCATCTCGCCCACCGTCATCGCTGCGGTGCGGCCCTCCACTACGTTTCCGTCTACGGAAACGCGCGCCGTCTTTTCGGTCGAAACGTGCAAAGGCGCCGCGGCCGTCTCGGCGCGATCCATGCGCGCGGCACGGGAGGAGGTCACCAGCGCGTTTTCCCCGCGCGGCCCGAGGGAGGAGAGCAGTTCGTCGACGGTTTCTGCGGAGGTGAGGATCGTTTCGGTTTTCCCGTCAATTACCACGTCTAGAGGTGCGGCCGAGCGCACGACGATAGTGGCGCCGTCCGCAATTTCGGATCCCAGCGCCGGGGCGACCAGATCTTCGGGGCCGACTTCGATGCCCGCTCCGGCTAAGACGTGATCGACGCTGGAGGCGAACGTGTCGATTCGGGTCTGTTCGCCGTCGATTTCTAGGGTGATGTCTTTGTGGAGCATGCTCCAGCCGCTGATTCCGGCGACTAACAACCCCAAAATGGCAGTCTGCGCGGTGCGACGCATCACTTTACTCACAGGGCTGACCGTACCGGATTTGCCGCCAAAGGGGAAAGAGCTGATCTTGGGCTGTGGGCTTGGCCACGACAGGCGCGGCGGGGTTGGCCACGACAGGCTCTGCGCTCTTGTTCACCACGGGCCGTAAACCGCCTCGGTTGTGGCCTCGATCCTTTCGCACACCGCTTCTAAGGGCTGATCGAGAACTTCCGCAATTGTGCGCACCGTGTGCGGGAGCAAATAGGAACTGTTTGGGGCCCCGCGATGTGGATGCGGCGTGAGGAATGGAGCATCCGTTTCGACCATGATTTGCTCGAGCGGAGTAACCGCGAGCGCCCGGCGCAATTCGCCGGCATTTTTGAAAGTTACCGTGCCAGCGAAGGATAAATACCAGCCCTGGTCGGCGCAATATTGCGCCATTTCTGCATCGCCGGAGAAGCAGTGGAAGACGGTGCGTTTGGGGGCACCGTCGGTTTTAAGGATTTCCAGGACCTCGGCGTGGGCATTGCGATCGTGAATTTGCAGGACGAGGTCGAGTTCTTTGGCGAGTTGGATGTGAGCGCGGAAGGATTCCCGCTGGGCTTCCATACCTTCAGGGCCGGTGCGGTAGGTGTCCATTCCGGTTTCCCCCACCACGCGGATGCGCGGAATTTGGGCAAGCTGGGCGATTTCGGCCAGCGCCTCATCTAGCTGATTGGCAGCGGCGAGCTTGGGGGCCTCATTCGGGTGCAGGGCAACGCCACCCAGCAGTCCAGGCTGTTCATGGACGATTCCGGCGGTCCAGCGCGCGCCGGGCAGATCGCAGCCAATTTGCACTGCTCGGTGGATGTTGACGGCGCTGGCCTGATCGAGCCACGCCGCGGTGCTGAGCGGTTTCTCCAGTACCTGGGCGGCAACGTCGAGGTGGGTGTGGTTGTCCGTGATTGGCAGGGGCAGCGGTTCGGGGGCCGGGGGCCAGTCGCCGCGCCGGCGGGTTTTTGCGGTTGTACTCACAGTTAATTACTCACAGATGGGTTTGCGCGGTGCCGGGCGCAGTTCGTGCGCGCTTTCATAGTTGCTCCGCGAGGCGGGCGAGTTCGTCCTCAACTATCGAATCGTCCAACTTCTTGAAAATGGGCGTAGGCGCGGCGATTGGCCTCCCCGTGGTGATCTTTTGAGATGCCCAGGGGCGGATGGTGCCCTTTTCACTTTCCGTGGCTAAGCGGTAATCGCCGGTAACGATCGGATACTGCGAATTCGGGTCATCCAGGTCGGTTACTTCTTCGATCCGCGGCATGGGGGAAACCGTGTCTTGGCCACCAAAAACCTCGTGCACGGTTTGGGCTGCGTGGGGCAGGAACGGCGCCAAGAGCGTGTTGCAGTCATCAATGGCCTGCGTCGCGACATGAAGGATTGTGCGCATGCGCGCGGGATCGGAGTCTTTAAGCTTCCAGGGCGCAGAATCCGACAGGTACTTATTTGCTTCGGCAACTGTGCGCATGGCCTCATTGATGGCCTGGCGTTGCCGGTGAGAACCAATCAGTTCCCCTACCTTTGTGAACGCGTTTTTCGTCGTGGCAAGGAGCTGACGATCAGTGTCGTTTAGGTCGCCGGGCTCGGGGATTTCACCGATGTTCTTATGCAGCAGGTTGGCCGTGCGGTTTACGAGGTTGCCCCAGCCAGCAACCAGTTCGTCGTTGGTGCGACGTTTGAACTCCGCCCAGGTGAAGTCGGTGTCGTGATTTTCGGGGCCGGCCACCG
This sequence comes from Actinomycetes bacterium, assembly GCA_021793895.1. The sequence continues at coordinate 1,994 of JAJYRW010000170.1, read as the reverse complement.
AGAGGTAATACCGCAAAGCGTCGGGCTGATAGCGCGAGAGCATGTCGCGCACGTAAATGACGACGCCTCGCGAGGAGGAAAAGGCCTGACCCTCCATCGTCAGAAATTCTGACGACACTACCTCAGTGGGCAGGTTTAGTGTTCCGAATTCGCCCGCCTGGCCGCCGTGCGTGCCCCCGCCGTCATAGGCGATTAGTTCGGCGGGCCAGATCTGCGAGTGGAACGTGATGTTGTCTTTGCCCATGAAATAAAAGGAGCGCGCTGTTTCTTCATTCCACCAAGCCCGCCAGGCTTCCGGATTATCCGTGCGGCGTGCCCACTCAATTGATGCTGATAGGTAGCCAATGACCGCGTCGAACCACACGTAGAAGCGCTTGTTCTCATTTTCTTGCCACCCCGGGAGCGGGATGCGAATTCCCCAGTCCAGATCGCGGGTCATAGCGCGCGGGCGCAGGTCATTAAGTAGGTTCTTGGAAAAGTTTAAAACGTTGGGACGCCAGTCATTACGGGTATTCAGCCAAGTTTCGAGGCTGCCCGCGAGCGCCGGCAGGTCCAAGAAGAAATGTTCGGTCTCGATGAACTTTGGGGTTTCACCATTGATGCGGCTGCGGGGATTTTTTAAGTCTGTGGGATCGAGTTGGTTGCCGCAGTTGTCGCACTGGTCGCCGCGCGCACCGTCGTATCCGCAAATCGGACAGGTGCCCTCAATGTAGCGGTCCGGCAGAGTGCGCCCAGTTGACGGAGAAATCGCGCCCTGGGTTTTCTGCTCGATCATGTAACCGTTGCGATGGATTGTGCGGAAAAGTTCTTGGACTACCGCGGTGTGGTTCTGGGTGGTCGTGCGCGTGAAGAGGTCATAGGAAAGCCCAAGCGCCGTGAGGTCTTCGACAATTACCCGGTTATAGCGGTCGGCGAGCTCCCGCGGGGGCGTGCCCTGTTTGTCAGCTTCAACCAGGATCGGCGTGCCGTGTTCATCCGTGCCCGAAACCATGAGCACATCGTGTCCAGCCATGCGCATGTAACGGCTGAATGTATCGGAGGGAACGCCAAAACCAGCGACATGGCCAAGATGACGGGGACCATTGGCATACGGCCAAGCCACCGCGGACAGGATGTGTGTCATGCCTCAATCCTAGAGGGTGATTGGTTCGCGGCGGCGAGTAGTTGCATACATCCATGTTGCAATCAGCTATTGAATTGGAAGCCCGGCAACTTGAGCAGTGACGTTCAAAGGCGTTGAATAAGCTGAGCATGGAACCGACTGCAGAAAATTGTCGGCTCCATGCTCATCACCCTTCAGTGGATCATCCCGTGAATGTAGGCTCTACAGGCTGGGGAATTGCAGGTGTTTCGCCATCGTCTGAGCTTCCCTCTTCACTATCTGGATCGTCAGGACGGGACTCTTCGTCTTCGTCGGATTCGTCTCCGTCTTCTATCGGCTCACTAACGGTAATCACCACACGCTGATATTGCGTCAGGTTAGGCACACCGTCGTCCGTTGCTTCCAAAATGAAGTGAAGCGTATCGCCAGATTGAGCGTCGTCGGGAATGGAAAACGAAGCAATTCCATCATCGGACCGCACGTCGATAATTCCGTCGTATGTTCCAGCCTCTTCGTACTGCCACCATTCTAGGTGAACATCGTCACCATCGGGGTCTTCTGCTGAACCATGAAGAACAACCTCTTCACCTGGAACTCGATTTAAATCTAAGCCTTCTTCGACCACAGGTTCTGGCTGATGGTTTGCCTCATCGAACGAATCAGAAACGCTCCACTGCAGTCGCGCAGCAAAATCGTGTTGGAATGCTTCAAACCAGCGCGCGGCTGAGTAGTCATCAGGTTCATCACCTTCAGCATTCTTATCAGCAGTAGCCCTATTTGAATAAGAATTCGGGTCATCTTCTAGAGGGGCTTGACGGCCACCCCAACCACCAAAACCGGGGGCTTCGTAGCTGCGCAAACCATTATCCAAAATCAGGGCAAAGTTCGAAGA
>JAJYRW010000169.1 GCA_021793895.1 Actinomycetes bacterium | reverse complement strand
CGGCTGGAAACCCGATCAGTACTCCAACCAGCAGGGCCCTGCCGCGCACTACGCCACCACCGGCCCGGAAGTCTGGAACGACACGGAAGGCAAAATCACCCACTTTGTCGCCGGTGTGGGCACTGGGGGAACGATCACCGGCACCGGCCGCTACCTACAGGAAGTCAGCGCCGATCGCGCGGGCGGGCGCGTGCAAATAATCGGCGCCGACCCGGTGAACTCTGTCTACTCCGGTGGGACGGGCCGCCCCTATCTGGTCGAGGGCGTGGGCGAAGACTTTTGGCCCTCGGTTTACGACCCGGCAGTTCCTGACGAAATAATTGCCGTCACCGACTCTGAATCCTTCGACGTTACCCGCCGCCTGGCTCGCGAAGAGGGTCTCCTGGTGGGCGGCTCGTGCGGAATGGCTGTTGAGGCCGGACTCAAACTCGCCCGCCGGCTCGAAAACGAAGATCCCGCGGCCGCCGCCGAAGCCGTGATCGTGATCCTCCTGCCCGATGGCGGACGCGGCTACCTGTCAAAGATTTTCGACGACCACTGGATGGACAGCCACGGCTTTCCAACCGCCATTAACAACACAATTAAGGACGGCGCCTCTCACCCTGAACCCCCTACGCTGGGTGCCGTTTTGGGTACAACTGGGCGGGCGCCGTCCCAAATAGAACACCTGCCCAAAGACGCCACCTTGCAAGAGGCAGTCGACATTTTTGCCCGCACGCAGGCGTCCGTGCTACCCGTGGTCGGCGCGCAGCCGCCGCTGATGATCGGCGAGGTAGCCGGTGCCTTGACCCAGGTTGAACTCCTGCAAATCCTGGCGAGAAATCCGGACGCGGCGGGCGAGCCGGTCTCCGAGCACCTGGGCGCGCCATTGCCGTTGGTGGGCGCACATGAACCCGTAACTGCGGGGCAGGAAAAAGTTGCCGAACGCGGCGCCGTCATGGTGCTGGAACTTGGGCGCCCGATCGGGGTACTGGGGCCGCTCGAATTGGTGAATTTCTCGCGATAAACGTTGGCGCGAAACCTGCAAAAGGTAGCGTAGGGCGGTCGCAAACGGTAGCGTAAGGTGCCCGCAAAAGGTAGTGTAGAACGGTCGCAAAAGGTAGCGTAAGGTTCCCGCAAACGGTAGTGTATGCATATGGCGTACCTGCGAAGATCGATCGATGCGGAACTCGATGAACTGCTACCTGTCGTTCCCGCGATCGCACTAGACGGTCCGAAGGGCGTGGGTAAGACAGAGACTGCGATGCTCCGGGCCGATACGATTTTTCGGCTCGACGATCCGGCACAGCGGGAAATTTTGCGAGCCGATTTTGAACTCAGATCCTTGCCAAAAGGCACCATCCTTATTGATGAATGGCAAAACCTTCCGCAAATTTGGGACTCGGTTCGGCGCCAGGTAGACGCTGGAATTTCGCCGGGGCGCTTCATATTGACGGGGTCGGCCACTCCGTTTGACGCTAGTGGGACACATAGCGGTGCCGGTAGAATTTTGTCCTTGCGAATGCGACCGATGGGCCTCCATGAGCGCGCGTTAACTCAGCCGACGGTGTCGTTTTCTGACCTGCTGGCGGGTGGGAAACCTATAGAAGGAACTACGACTTTTGGCCTGGCCGATTACGCGCATGCAATAGTAGCGAGCGGATTGCCAGGCATAATGACGAAAACACCCCGTGCGAGGCGCTATCTCCTCGATGCTTATCTATCGCGCGTCGTAGATCGAGACCTTCCAGAACTTGGATTTCAGGTTCGGCGACCGGAGACTTTGCGCAGATGGCTTGCTGCTTACGCGGCTGCATCATCAACGACAACCGCATATTCGCGGCTCTTGGACGCAACGACCAGCGGTGATGGCAGCCAACCCGCCAAGAGCACGACAATTTCTTATCGCGATAACTTAAGTAAACTCTGGTTGCTTGACCCCGTTTTTGGCTGGTCTCCCAGTAACAGCCCATTCCGTAGGCTGCAGCAAGCTCCGAAACATCAATTGGCCGATCCAGCGTTGGCAGCGCGATTGCTCGGCTTAACCGCTGAGGGGCTCCTAAGTGGGGCCGGTGCTCATATGGCTGGACCGCTGTTTGAATCACTAGTAACACTAGGTGTACGGGGCCTCGCGCAATCGCAAGAAGCTCGTATAAGACACATGCGGCTTACCGGAGGCGATCGTGAAATCGACCTCATTGTCGAGGGGCTTGAAGGTCAAGTGCTGGGTATAGAAATAAAGCTGGCGCCCGACATAACAGATCTTGACGTGAGACATCTCGTCTGGCTGCGTGAGCAAATACCGGATCGAGTAGTAGACCTCGCTGTAATTACGACGGGAACGACGGCCTATCGCCGTGCTGATGGCATCGCAGTGATTCCGCTTGCGCTGCTAGGGGAGTGACGCTCGATTCGCTCATGGCGAGTGTCTCGTTAAACTTATTTCTCATGACAAACACACTCCCCGCCGCAAGCGGTTCCTTCGGAGATAAACCGACCCTGACCTTCCCGAGCGAATCCGCTCCGACCGACCTGCAGGTCCAGATCTTGGAACAGGGCGAGGGCGCTGAAGTCCAACAAGGGCAAACGATCATCGTTAACTACCTGGGCCAGGTTTGGAACGGCGACGTCTTCGACAACTCCTACGACCGCGGCACCACGATCTCATTCCCAATCGGGGTGGGCATGGTCATTGCCGGGTGGGACCAGTCGCTCGTGGGCCAGAAGATCGGTACGCGCCTGCTCGTTTCGATTCCCTCAGCGCTCGGTTACGGCGACCGCGGCGTGCCGCAGGCCGGCATTCGCGGTGGCGACACGCTCGTGTTCGTGGTGGACGTAGTGGGCGTGGAGTAGCGGCGCGAGGTAAACCTCAGCCGCACCAGTCTTAATGTGGAGCCTTAGGCGCGCTAGACGTGCATAAACCTCCACACTAAATAGCCGCCGCACTCTTAGAAAAGGCCCGCCGCATGCTGCGCCCGCTAACGCCCGCCGACTGGGACTTTCTGCTCGAAATGGTTGTTGAGACCGTTAATTGGAAACCCGGCCGCGACGCCGACCTGGCCGAAGTCCTTGCCGATGAGCGCATGCGGCGCTACGTCAACAACTGGGGCCGCGCTGGCGACGGCGGAATCATCGCAGAAGTCCAAGGAAAACCAGCCGGCGCCGTGTGGTGGAGATACCACACAGCCGCCGCGCCGGCCTACGGCTACGTAGCCGATGACATCCCGGAAATCGCGATCGCGCTCGCGCCAGCGGCCCGCGGCAAGGGCCTGGGCCGCAAACTCATTCAGGCTGCTAAAGCGGAGCTCGGCAAAACGGTGCCGCGCATAAGTTTGAGCGTCGAGGGTGACAACTTCGCGCGCAAACTCTATGAATCAGAGGGCTTTGTGGTTGTCGAACAGGACGACAACGACATCACAATGCTGTGCGACCTCAACTAATCACGGGCATCGGGCACGACACCCCGGTTCCGGCAATGCCGCAGTACCCGTTGGGATTCTTGATCAGGTATTGCTGGTGATAATCCTCGGCGTAATAAAACTCGCCCGCCTCGGAAACCGGCCGCATATCGGTGGTGATCGGCCCAAACCCGGCCGCCCGCAGTTGCGTTTCATAAGCCTCTGCCACGGCGCGCGCTGCCGCTTCCTGGGTGGGCGTCGTCCAAAATATGGCCGACCGATACTGCGAGCCGACGTCATTTCCCTGCCGATTGCCCTGCGTTGGATCGTGTTCGGTGAAGAACGTGCGCATCAAATCCGCCTCCGCCAGCACGGCGGGGTCATAAACAACCTGCACCACTTCGGCATGCCCAGTAAGCCCCGTGCACACCTCTTGGTAGAGAGGGTGGGCCATTTCGCCGCCCTGATAGCCCACGGCGGTGGAAATCACACCGGGCAGCTGCCAAAAGATGCGCTCGGCTCCCCAAAAGCAGCCCATACCGAAATAAACGACCGCCGCGCCCTCGGGCCACGGGCTTTCCAGGGGCGCGTCGAGCGTCATGTGGCGCTCCGGAACCGCGAAGGGACGCTCTTCACGCTGGGGTAGTAAAGCCATGTCATCCTCCAGATGGATTACGAAACTCCGCACTTGCAACTAAACTCGGGGCGTGACTACCAGTATGCGACCTGAAAACGATCCTGACGAGTGGGCTACCAGCGGATTCGCCACGCGCGCAATCCACGCCGGTCAAGACCCGGACGCCACCACGGGGGCCGTAACTGTTCCTATTTACCAAACCTCGACGTTCAAACAGGACGGCGTGGGGAACATGCGCAGCGGCTATGAATACTCCCGCTCCGGCAATCCGACCCGTACGGCGCTTGAGGACGCGCTGGCCGCGGCGGAGGCCGTCTCCCTCGATGGCACGCCCGTCGCCGAAGGAGTGCGCGCTTTTGCTTTCGCTTCCGGGCTCGCCGCCGAAGACACTCTCTTGCGCGCGGTCTTGCGCCCCGGCGACCACGTCGTAATCCCCAATGACGCCTACGGCGGCACCTACCGGCTCATCGCCCGCGTATTCGGCGCCTGGGGAATTGAGGCTACGCCCGTCCAAATTTCGGACGACGCCGCTATCGCCGCCGCGATCCGTCCCGGTAAGACAAAACTCATTTGGGC
>JAJYRW010000168.1 GCA_021793895.1 Actinomycetes bacterium | reverse complement strand
GTATTGGCGCTCCCACCGCTCGCGCACACTAGCCTGCTGCAGCAAGTAGTCGGTGTAATTTCCGGTAAAACGCGTGACTTGAAATCCGGATGCCGCTGCGTTTTCGGGATGCGACGCAACGGAGAAAGCCAATGGTTTGGGGTCTAAGTCAATGAGCCCAGTTACCGCCGCATTCAAAAAGGACCGATCATGGCTCGCGGCGAGCACTGGTCCTTTCCATGATCGCAGCACTCCAATTAGATACTCCACCGCCTGCTCATCGAGATGATTGGTGGGCTCATCCAGTAACAACACGTCCGGGGCGCGCAAAAGGGTCCACGCCAGCGCCAGCCGTGCGCGCTGACCGCCCGAAAGCCGCTCGATGGTGCGCGAGCGCTCAATGGAACCCAATCCCAGTCCCGCAAGTGTGCTGGAGATACGGGCGTCGATGTCCCACACGTCTAGGTATTCCGCGCGCTCCAACGCGGCCGCATACGCTTCGGCATACCGGGATTCTTCTGGGTGCAAGGCAAGGTCTTTCGCGCGGGAATCAATGTCTCGTAACGCCGCGCGTGCCTCCCAAACGGCAGCTTCAAGTGCGGAAGTAACCGTATCGGTAGGAGCAAAGGGAGCATCTTGATGTAGTAGGCCCACCGATGCCGCACGCCGGGCTCCCGCAACTTCAACCGCCCCGGAATCGGCATGCAGTAATCCAGCCGCGATTTTTAAAAGCGTGGTCTTGCCCGAGCCGTTTTCTCCGATGAGGCCAATGGTTTCGCCGACTGAGACGTCAAAAGTGATATCCGTAAGAACTCTGCGATCGCCAAAGGAAAGGGATACACCCTCAAAGCGCAGATGGACGGAAGAAATAGATGAAGACGTGGTCAAAAGAGTGCCTTTAATGCTCGCAGCGGACCTGCCGGGCATCAGCCTCGGGCGCAGGATGGGACTAGCACTCAGATGAACACAGCTAGACAGTAACAAAATCAGTCACGAATTTCCAGGCTCTCCGGCGCACAGGGTTCCCAGTCCGGCGCACAGGGTTCCCAGTCCCGGTTCCCAGTCCCGCCCGCGCACAGCGTTCCGAAGTCCCAGCGGCGTCTCTGTGGCGCGAAGACGTGCAAAAGGGAAGCGATATTGGGCACTGGCCGCGATCACCCATAATGGCCCCATGCCCTTTACGCGCACTCTGCCTCCAAATTGGCGGCGCACCGACGCCCTCATAGCGCTCGCGCTGGCGATAGTGGGAGCTTTGATGGCCTACGCCTCGGTGGTCGCCGGCGTTGCAATAATCAGGGCCCCGGATTCGCGTCTGCTGATGTTAAGCGCGGTCTTGCTGGCCATTCCGATCGCGTGGTATCGCCGGTTCCCAACCGCGGTTGCCTTCACCATTCCCACGATTTACGTCGTGACCAGTTACACCCTGGGCGTTGACATGTATGTCTCACAGGTTGCGCTATATCTGTCGTTTTATGCCGTAAGCGCCTGGGAAAATAATCGCCGCCGCGCCCTGATAGTGCGGGTCATCATTGTCATTGCCATGGCGCTGTGGCTCTTAATCGAGACGATTCGCGGCTTTTCAGCTCCCGAAATGGGTGAACTGGGAGTAAGTGCCTACTTCGCGGTCTTGTTCATCCAGTGGATGATCAACCTGGCGTTCTTCGGCGCGGCTTGGATTTTCGGGCAACGCTCCTGGGATTCTGCTCGCGAACGCCAAGAGTTGGATTCCGCCTATGAACAAATCCGCGCGCAGCAGGAAATAATCGCCGAGCACGCCATCGAAGCCGAGCGTGTCCGTATTGCCCGAGAACTCCACGACACCGTGGCCCACCACGTCACCGTCATGGGAGTCCAAGCCGCCGCGGCCCGGCGCGCGCTCACATCCGATACCGACGTCGCCACCGAACAGCTTCGCGCCGTTGAATCGTCCTCGCGGCAGGCGGTTCAAGAACTACAAACCATGGTGCATACGCTGCGCGATTCCGCGACCGACCCCACGGCCCTACCGGGAATTTCACAGCTAGAGGACCTAGTCGCGCAGGCGCAGACCGCCGGGCAAAAAGTAGATTTTGAAATTGTGGACGGCACCGAGTCGCCCCCGCTTGCACTGTCACCAGCCGCTGAGCTAACTGTGTACCGCGTGGTGCAGGAATCGCTGTCTAATGCCCGTAAGCACGCTGGCCCCAGCGCCCAGGTGGCAATAACGCTGCGCTATTTACCGGCCGCGCTTGAGGTTGACGTTTCGGACGATGGCTGGGGAGCCAATTCCCCTGGTGCCGGCATGAAGGGAACCGGAACCGGAATTGTTGGAATGGAAGAGCGTGTTCGCGCGCTGGGCGGAACATTCGAGGCCGGGCCCAAGAGCCGAGGGGGATGGCTCGTACGCATCCAACTGCCGATCGCAGCTGAGCACGCGCATTCAACCAAAGAAGCCGCCTCCACCGGGTGGGGGAGTAAGTGGGAACGTGATGAGTAGCCCCATCCGAATTGTCCTGGTTGATGATCAGCCGCTTATCCGACGGGGATTTGCTGCGATCTTGGAGTCGGAGCCCGGCTTTGAAGTGGTGGGCGAAGCCGCCAACGGAGCCGAAGCCGTTGATTTAGTAGCTGACCTCGCACCGGATGTGGTGTGCATGGACGTGCAAATGCCGGTGATGGACGGCATAACTGCAACCCGCAAAATTCAGGCGGCAGATCTTTCCGCCTCTGTCTTGATCCTCACGACGTTTGATGATGATGAATTCCTATTTGAAGCCCTGTACGCCGGGGCGAGCGGTTTCCTGTTAAAGACGGCAGAAGCGGAAGAATTAATCGCGGCGATCGCGACGCTGGCGCGAGGGGAGGCACTCCTTGCTCCCGAGGTCACCGGCCGCGTGCTCAGCAGATTCGTTGCAACGCCATCCGTGCCCAGTGCCGCGACTGGTTCACTCGATGTGGCAGGCCCGCCTGCTGCGGAAGGCCCACCTGCTGCGGAAGGCCCAGCTGCTGCGCAAGGCCCGCCCGATGACCAGCCCGGGCGCAAAGAGCGCCCAGCAACTTCGCGCCGAAAAGAACTGGACTTACTCACCGAGCGTGAGCACGAAATTTTGCTCCTGGTGGCACGGGGGTATTCCAATGCGGCGATCGCCAAGGAGCTGTTCATCGGAGCGGCTACCGTAAAGACCCACGTCTCCAACGCACTGATGAAAATTGGCGTAAAAGACCGCGTCCACGCGGTGATTTGGGCCTATGAAAACGGCCTGGTCTAGCCCATGAAAACAGCCTGCTCTAGTTGAGTTCCACCCAAAGATTCCTCCCTACGGGGGAGGGCAGACGCCGTCCAAAATGGCAGTGTTGCCATCATGATTCGCCTACAGAAGATAAACCGGTCGTTTGGTGACCACCACGTTTTGAAAGACATCTCTTTCGATGTCAAACCCGGCCTGATGACGGGTTTTGTTGGCGCGAACGGCGCGGGCAAAACCACCGCGATGCGCATTGTGCTCGGAGTGCTGGAGGCTGACTCGGGCGCGGTTGAAGTTGATGGCGCACCCATGACGCGCGACTACCGGGCCCGGATCGGGTATATGCCCGAAGAGCGGGGGCTTTACCCCAAAATGCGCGTGATTGATCAACTCGTATTTCTGGGACAATTGCGCGGATTGAGCGCCGGGGCCGCCCGGGAGCGGGGCAATGACATTTTGGAGCGCCTCGGACTGGGGGAGCGGGCGAAAGACAATCTGGAAGAACTCTCACTGGGAAATCAGCAGCGCGCCCAAATTGCGGCCGCGCTGGTCCATGACCCGATTGCGCTAGTACTGGATGAGCCGTTTTCCGGGCTTGATCCCGTAGCTGTTGATACGACGCTGGAGGTCTTGCGCGAAGTAGCTCAAACCGGTGCGCCGGTGCTGTTTTCTTCCCATCAGCTAGACGTGGTGGAGCGGCTGTGTGACGAGATAGTCATCATTTCAAACGGTGAAATTACCGCCCGCGGTAGCCGGGAGGAACTGCTCCATTCCGCAGTCCAGCCCGAATGGGAACTAGAAACCTCCACCGATACCGGTTGGGTGCGTGAAATGGATGTCGCGGTCACCGAATTTGACGGTGGGTATGTGCGTTTTCGAGCCAATTCTGATGAGCAAGCCGGCGCCGTTTTAACGGCGGCACAGCAGCGCGGAACGGTCCAGCGCTTTGGTCCGATTCACCACACTTTGCACGACGTCTTTAAGGAGAGCCTGGTATGAGTTTCTGGAACGCAGCGCGAATTGTGGCGCGGCGCGAAATAGTGACGCGGCTGCAATCCAAGGGATTTGTGATTCCGACCGTCATCACCGTTGGTTTACTCTTGCTGGTCGGCGTGGTGGGACCTCAAGCCGTAAACGCGTTTTCTTCCGAGACCACTGTCGCGGTTACCAACGAAAACGTGGCGACAATCGACGGGCTGGGGGAAGACTTCGAGGCGCTACCGGTCTCCAGCGACGCGGCGGCGCGGGAGGCGGTCGAGACCGAGGACGCCAACGCGGCCCTAATCACGGCGCCGGACGCTCCAGCGGGCCTGAAAGTTATTGCCGAGCGCGAAGCACCCAGCGGGTTAATGCAGGCGCTGTCGATTACGCCCGAGGTAGAACTGCTGGACCCA
>JAJYRW010000167.1 GCA_021793895.1 Actinomycetes bacterium | reverse complement strand
CTTCTGCTCAGTTTTAGACCCGGAACCGGCTTTCGATGCGGACTTGGTTTCCGCCCCGGTTTTTTTACTCGCGGCTTCCTTGCTTTTTTGTGCCGGAACGCCGGAGCGCTCTAATTCGGCAAATATATCCAGTTTTGCTGCATCGCCATGTTGATTCGATGCTGTTGTGGGCAAATCCGAATTTTCGGGTGCCTCTCCCATTTAAATTCTCCTGCGCCACGCGTTCACCACGCACACCCATACGCAGCCAGCGCGTAGCCTGCTGGTCTCCGTGCGTTATGTCACGGAGCAAAAAAGTTCAAAAGTTACGCTAACGATGCCGCGCGCAATACAGGCGCAGGCAGACATCGCAACGCCGACGTAGCACTGCGACCAGAAACGGCAACAAAGCCGCCCTGGCAACGTCGAGATTCTCACGCTCGCGCCAGCTACATCACCTGGAGCGGTGGAGCGGCGCGACGGGCGCTTCTTCTCGAAGAATTTAAAGTCCTCGTCGGGTCGAACGAGCGGGTGCTAACTCCTCGTTGACCACTACGAGTATCGCACAAGTAACGATTTGAAAACACACGGCGCACGCAATGACTTTTTTGCTGACAAATTGTCAGCGCCAGGGACGTTAGTCCCAGATAAACATTCGCCGCGCATATTAACGTGCGAAGTCGTGGAAGCACTGGAAATTTTAGCCGCTGATAGCGCCGGCGCACTCGGCCTCGCCCGCTGGCAATTTGGCATCACAACCCTCTACCACTACATCTTTGTGCCGCTCACGATCGGCTTGGCGCCGATGGTGGCGATCATGCAAACGATCTGGCATAAGACCGGCAACGACAACTGGCTAAAACTCACCAAGTTCTTCGGGCGCCTCCTCCTCATCAACTTCGTGATGGGCGTGGCAACGGGAATTGTCCAAGAATTCCAATTCGGCATGAACTGGTCGGAATACTCCCGCTTCGTCGGCGACATCTTCGGCGCGCCACTGGCGATTGAGGGTCTGGCGGCGTTCTTCCTCGAATCCACGTTCTTAGGCCTGTGGGTCTTCGGCTGGGATAAACTCCCCCGGCGCATCCACCTGGCGTGCATCTGGCTTGTTGCCCTGGGCGTGAACCTGTCCGCGCTTTTCATCCTGGCGGCCAACTCTTGGATGCAACACCCCGTTGGCGCGGTCTTTAACGAGGCCACCGGCCGGGCCGAGCTTGTTGATTTTGGCGCCGTGCTGACTAATTCCACGCTTCTAGCCGCCGTCCCGCACACCATCACGGCCTCCTGGCTCGTCTCGGGCACGTTCATTGCCGCAATCGCCACCTGGTGGATGGTCCGCAAGGTCCGCGCCGGCGATAAAGACACCGCCCGGGCCCTGTGGCGCCCCGCCGCGATCTTCGGCATGGTCACAATCCTGCTTGGCGGAGTTGGAACCGTAATATCCGGCGATATCCAGGCAAAGCTGATGTATGAACAACAGCCCATGAAGATGTCGAGTGCCGAAGCGCTGTGTGAGGGCGAGACGGGGGCGGCATTCTCAATTCTGACAATTGGTGACCTATCTAACAGCTGCGAAAATGTGGAACACGTTTTGCGCATTCCGGGCCTGACATCGTTCCTGGCTGATGGGGAATTTGACTCCTATCTGCCCGGCGTGGATGAACTGCAGGCCGAATATGAGGACAAATACGGCACCGGCGTGGACTACCGCCCGAATCTGGCCATTACCTACTGGTCTTTCCGGCTCATGATCGGATTTGGTGCTTTCTCCGCCGCCCTGGCCGCGGCCGGTTTATGGCTTACCCGCAAGGGGCGCGTCAGCGGCGCCAAATGGCTGTCGACCGCCGCTCTTGTGGCGCTGCCCATGCCGTTCTTGGCGAACTTCTTTGGCTGGATTTTCACCGAAATGGGCCGGCAGCCCTGGGTGGTTTCGCCCAACCCCAACGGTGTCGATTTAGTTCGAATGTTGACTCAGGACGGCGTCTCTACTGTTTCGTCTGGTCACGTAATTACTTCATTGACTATCTTTACGCTGCTTTATGGCGCCCTGGCAGTGGTTTGGTACCTGCTAATGAAGCGCTTCACCAAGCAGGGACCGCTGGAATCCGACGCGCAAGTTGCCGATGTGGACACCGATGCGGACGATGACGCGCCGATGTCCTTCGCCTACTAACTGACCGCTTAAAACAGAAGCAGAGAAAGGGCAGCAAATACCGTGGAACTATCCACCGTTTGGTTCTTGCTCATTGCGGTCCTGTGGACCGGCTACTTCGTCCTGGAAGGATTCGACTTCGGCGTCGGAATGCTCCTGCGCCCCGTTGCCCGCAATGACCGCGAGCGCCGCGTGATGCTCAATACGATCGGCCCGGTGTGGGACGGCAATGAGGTGTGGCTCATCACGGCCGGCGGAGCGACGTTCGCGGCCTTCCCCGAGTGGTACGCCACGTTGTTTTCCGGTTTCTATCTGCCGCTGCTATTGATCTTGGTAGCGCTAATTGTGCGCGCCGTCGCGCTGGAGTATCGCGGCAAAATGGACGACACTGGCTGGCGGTCGCGCGCCGATTGGGGCATCACGCTGGGTTCGTGGCTCCCGGCAGTTTTGTGGGGCGTAGCGTTCGGGAACATTGTGCGCGGCGTGGCCATTGATGCCGATAAACAGGTGGTCTCCAGCTTCTTTGAACTGCTCAATCCCTACGCGCTGCTTACTGGCGCGGTCACGGCGCTGCTTTTCGCCACGCACGGGGCCGTGTTTTTGGCCCTGAAAACCGATGATGAGGTGCGCGAGCGCACCGGAAAGCTCGCCGCGAATCTGGCGCCGATTGCCGCCGTTGTCACTGGGATCTGGGCGGTCATTACCCAGGTTTCCTTTGCGAATTCTGGTTGGACCTGGGCGGTTGTAGTCATCGCTGCCGCCGCGCTGCTGGCCCTCATTGGCGCTGCCCGGGCGCGCCGCGAAGGCTGGGCGTTCGTCTTTTCCGCTGTGGCGATTTTGTCCGGGGTGGTGCTGCTCTTTGGTGCGCTGTTCCCCAACGTGATGCCCTCCACTTTGGATCCGGCGTATTCCCTGACCGTCACGAGCGCCTCCGCCACGCCCTACACCTTAAAAATCATGACGTGGGTGGCCGCGCTGTTAACACCGGTGGTGTTGGCCTACCAGGGGTGGACTTACTGGGTGTTCCGCAAGCGCATTTCCACCAAACATATTCCCGATGGCGGGGGCCTGCCGGCCGATAAGAAGCAGCGCCTGGCAAATCTGGAGGCCGCCACCCGCGCCCCTGGTGGTCCGGCGCCCAACCCCAACGGCCAAGTAGGCGATAAACCTACCTCCCCGTCCGATCGCCCAAGCGGATCAGGCGATATTTAGCGCATGGCGACGGTTCGCCCCCTTGACCCCCGGCTCCTGCGCGAAGCGAAGGCAGCGCGCGGTTACGTAATCCTGACCGCTGCCCTCGGGCTAGTAACAGCTGGCCTCGTGGTAGCCCAGGCGCTGTTATTGGCCCACGTCCTCGCCCCGCTAATCACCGGAGCGGCCAAACTGGCCGACGTCACTGGAAAACTCCTGGCCCTGGGGATCGTATTTACGGTCCGCGCCGCGGTAGTGGGGTTACAAGAACGCTTCGCCCATCGCGCGGCAACACGCACCATCACCCAGTTGCGCGCTGCGCTTTTGAAACACGCCACCGCGCTGGGGCCGCGCTGGCTCGCCGCGGGCCGGGCCTCCCAGATCGCCACGTTAGCCACCCGCGGTCTGGAAGCACTCGAACCATATTTCGTGCGCTACCTACCCCAACTGCTCCTTGCAGCAACTGTCACACCGCTCACGCTGGTCATCGTGTGGTGGCAAGACTGGACCTCGGGACTAACGATTTTAATTACCCTGCCCCTGGTGCCCATTTTCATGATCCTGGTGGGCAAGCTCACCGAGTCGGCGTCAAAACGCAAGATTGAGTCAATGTCCCGGCTGGGTTCACAGGTGCTGGATCTCATTGCGGGCCTGCCCACACTCAAGGCGCTAGGCCGCGAGCGCGGACCGGGAGCGCGCGTGCGCCAACTGGGCGAATCTCACCGCCGCGCCACCATGGGCACCTTGCGCATCGCGTTTTTATCGGGCATGGTGCTCGAACTTTTAACCACCCTGTCGGTGGCACTGGTGGCAGTCGGAATCGGGATGCGCCTGGTCTACGGGTGGATGGACCTCGTCGTGGGGCTGGCCGTGCTGATTTTGGCGCCGGAAGTGTTCTTTCCCATCCGCCAAGTCGGAACACAGTTCCACGCCAGCTCCGACGGCGTCGCGGCAGCCGAAGAGGTCTTCGCCGTCCTCGAAACGCCGCTGCCCGATGAGCCAACTGCTAAGAAAACCGCAGCCGGGTCTTTCTCGGCGGACTCTGATTTGGCCCCGGCACCTGATTTGGCCCCGGCACCTGATTTGGCGACCGCTCCCATTACGGTGGACGAAATTTCCATTCGGGCCGGCGAGCGCGGCCACCTGGCCCCTGCGCACCTGTCTTTTACGCTCTACCCCGGCGAAGTACTCGCCCTGCGCGGCGCCAATGGCGGGGGAAAGACCACCGCGAGCCTCGCCGTCCTAAATCTCCTACGCCCCCACGCGGGCGAAATCCAC
>JAJYRW010000166.1 GCA_021793895.1 Actinomycetes bacterium | reverse complement strand
CTGGGCGGCGGTGCGCCGGGTGCGTTCGCGCAACACCTTTGGGTCGGGCCCGACAGTTAAGGAGTGCAGGTCGGCAACGGCGTAGATCGCGTCATAGTCGTCTTGCAGCGCCACCCACTTGGACAGGGCACCCAAGTAGTTGCCGAGGTGCAGCGACTCGGAGGTGGGCTGCATGGCGGAGAAGACGCGGCCGCGGTTGCTGGTCGAGCCCGGTTGGCTTGCGGCGCTGGTTTGGGTTGCGGCGCTCGTTTGAGCTGTGGCGCTGGTTTGAGCCGTGGCGCGCGGCTGGCTCGCCGGAATTGCTTCAGATCTATTTGTCATGGTGGTTTTCAAAACTCACTGGTTTTCCGTTGGTGCGGTTAAAAATCATATTCAACTACAAGCGGGGCGTGATCGGACCATCGCGTGTCATACGTCTCAGCCCGGTCGACCACCGCTGTTTTTGCCTTCTGGGCCAGGTGCGAGATCGCAAGCTGATAGTCGATCCGCCAGCCAGCGTCATTATCGAAGGCCTTACCACGGTAAGACCACCATGTATATGGTCCAGGCACCTCGCCGGCAAGGTGGCGGGCGACATCTACCCAGGTGCCATCACCAAGCCACCTATCAAAATACGCCCGCTCCTCCGGAAGGAAACCGGCATTTTTGAGGTTCCCTTTCCAATTTTTAATGTCCAGTTCGGTATGGCCGACATTCAGGTCACCAGTGATGACGACGTCCTTACCGCTTGCGGCGAGGTCAGCCAGCCGATGGGTCATTTGGTCCATGAAGCGATACTTATCCGCCTGCCGGGGCGTTCCAACCTCACCAGAGTGGACATACGCCGAGATGACAGTGATCGTCTTACCGCTGGGAGCAGTTATATCCGCTTCAATCCAGCGTCCGGCAGTATCAAAATAGTCGTCGCCATGCCCGATGCAGATGTTTTCCATCGGAAGTTTGGTGATGATGGCTACTCCAGCGCGGCCCTTATCGGCAGCTTCGGTGTGAGCGATGTTCCAATCGTCTGCGAGGTAGTTGTGCACGATCTCGTCGGGCGCGCGCACCTCTTGCATGGTCACTATGTGCGGGTTTCGCGATTCGAGCCAACCGGCCATCCCACGTCGAAAAGCAGCCCTAATTCCATTCACATTCACAGTCGCGATACTCAGCACGCAAACTATGTTGCCAGACCCCGCCTTTGCGCCGTGGGTCTGGGCGCTTTTGACCCCGCTGGTGACGTGGCTACCGGCGCCTCGCGCCTTTAATGGCTTGCCTCCGCAACTTACACCGGGGTGGTTCTTGCCCAGTGGTTCTAATCCTGCCCGGCCCCGCTTTGGGAACTTTCGAGGGTACTTTGCGAACTTTCGAGAATATTTTGGGCACTTTCGACGATATTCGCCAACAGCATCGCGCGCGTCATGGGACCAACACCACCGGGATTAGGCGAAATCCATCCCGCCACCTCACGCACGGCAGGATCAACGTCACCGCGCAGAACGCCTTTGCCGGTTTCGGGATCGACAATGCGAGACACTCCTACGTCCAACACGATCGCCCCGGGTTTTACATCCTCAGCGCCAATAATGCCCGCTACTCCAACCGCCGCAATGATGACATCGGCGCCGCGCAAGTGCTTTTTCAGGTCGCGTGTGCCGGTGTGGGTTAGTGTCACGGTGGCGTTAATGTCGCGGCGGGTCAGTAGCAATCCGATGCTGCGCCCCACGGTAGTTCCCCGCCCCACTACGACGACTTCGGCTCCGTTCAGGTCGATGTCATACCGATTAAGCAGTTCAATAATGCCGCGCGGCGTGCATGGAAGCGGGGACGTAACTGGCTCATTCACTCGAAGCGTGAGCCGCCCCAGATTCATGGGATGTAGGCCGTCCGCGTCTTTTTCAGGATCAATCCGCTCCAGCACCTGTTGCGTGTCGATCCCTTCCGGGAGTGGGAGTTGCACAATGTAACCGGTGCAGTTGGGGTCGGTATTAAGGCGCTCAATTGCTGCTTCCACATCAGCCTGTGTGGCAGTGGCGGGAAGGTCTTCACGAATTGATGCAATTCCTACTTCAGCGCAGTCGCGGTGCTTGCCGCGCACGTAGGTGTGGCTGCCCGGATCGTCGCCAACAAGAATCGTGCCCAGGCCCGGCGCAATACCTTTTTCTTTGAGTTCAGTGACCTGGCTTGTCAATTCCTGCTTTATTTGGGCAGCAATAGCTTTGCCGTCCAGGATCCGGGCCGTCACTGGTTCAAGCCCTCATAAAGTGGGAAAACCTTCGTCAAAGCGTTAACGCGATTGCTCAGTTCCGATTCCTCAGCGTCGGTGAGTTCGGCACCGCCAATGAGCGCCCGGGCGATGATATCGGCCACCTCGGTGAATTCGTCGGCGCCGAAGCCGCGGGTCGCCAGCGCTGGCGTGCCTATACGGAGCCCGGAGGTCACCCGGGGCGGGCGCGGATCAAATGGAACAGCATTGCGGTTCACGGTGATACCGATGCGATGAAGGAGGTCTTCGGCCTGCTTGCCATCCAATTCAGAGTGGCGCAGGTCAACGAGCACTAGGTGCACGTCAGTGCCGCCTGTTAATACGTTTACGCCCGCGTTCTGGACATCGTCCTTGGTAAGGCGCTCAGCCAGGATCTTCGCACCTTCAACAGTTCGACGCTGGCGTTCAGCAAATTCTTCACTCGCGGCAGCTTTAAGTGAAACTGCTTTGGCTGCTATGACATGCATCAGTGGGCCGCCCTGTTGTCCAGGGAATACAGCCGAGTCAATTTTGCGGGCGAGTCCTTCTTCGCACAAAATCAGCCCCGAACGCGGGCCACCAAGAGTTTTGTGAACGGTGGTAGAGACCACGTGAGCGTGCGGAACAGGATTAGCATGCAGCCCGGTCGCAACCATGCCGGCAAAGTGGGCCATATCTACCCACAGGTAGGCGCCAACCTCATCGGCTATTTCGCGGAATTTCGCAAAATCCATTTCCCGCGGATACGCCGACCAGCCAGCAATAATGACCTTCGGACGGTGTTCCAGCGCGGCGTCCCGCACGGCGTCCATATCAATGCGCAGCGTTTGCGGGTCTACGCCGTATGCAACGACGTCATAGAGCTTGCCTGAAAAGTTTAGTTTCATGCCGTGAGTGAGGTGGCCACCGTGAGCCAGCTCGAGCCCAAGAAGTTTCTCGCCCGGCGACATCAGTGCCTGCAGTACGGCGGCGTTGGCCTGGGCACCAGAGTGGGGTTGGACGTTAGCATGCTCGGCGCCAAATAGTTCTTTAGCGCGATCAATCGCTAACTGCTCTGCCACATCTACGTGTTCACAGCCGCCGTAGTAGCGCTTGCCGGGATACCCCTCGGCGTACTTATTCGTTAAAACTGAACCCTGCGCTTGGAGGACTGCTCGCGGTACGAAGTTTTCGCTCGCGATCATCTCAAGGGTGTCGCGCTGGCGGTTCAGTTCATCTTCTAGGACAGCGGCAATTTGAGGATCGAATTCGGCAAGAGATTGATTTTGGAAAGAATCGGCGGTCATGACGCTCCTGGTCGGATAGAGCCGGCTATTTTCATTGATTTGGAATCTCGCGGCGCAGGGCAGCAACTTCCGTTCAGTGCGGGGCCCAGGCGTGCGACCCGTACCAGCTCAACATGCCGCTCCCTGGTGGTAACCACCTCAACGCCAGTTGCGACGTGGGCGAGTTTAGCAAACCACTACTCTTGCGTGGCCGCAGCGCGAGGCAAAGTAGTTGCGGCCACTGCGCCGGTAGGAGCAATGCTCCCGACGAACTGGCAGGAGCATTTGCAGCTTGTGAAGTCTTTACAGCTCGTCCTGCACGACAGCACCGGTAAAGAATGCAGACGCCTTAGAACGTGGAAGGCACGACTACTTAGAGTCACCGTCGGCAAAATCGCTTCCGGACGCCACAACGGAGAGCCAGGTCAAATTCCACGCCTGAAAGTCGAATCTGAACGTAGTTTGTGAAAACTGCAGCACCGGATAGAAGCTTGTCGCGTTGTTGCTTGTTGTGCTTCTGCGTTGTGCTCCGCCTTGCCACCTGACATCTGGTGTCGCCGCGTTTGGTGTCCCCGCCGGTTTTGGCGGGGTGGGGTCAGCCGGGGTCGGGGCCGGTGGTGACTAGTTGCGGCTGGCAGCTTTGTTCATCTTCACTGGGCTCGCCGGATTGGCCGGGCTCGTCGGGCTCGGCGGGCCGGTTAGTGGCATCGGGTGGTTCGCCTGGTTGGGTGGGTCTGGTTTGGCCGCGGGGGCCGATTTGTTGCCCATCGGGTTTGTAGAAGGCCCATTGGCCGGGTTTTCGTGTAATCCAAATCCCACGTTGATGAACATGCTGATGGTGATACCGGCACAACACAATCGAATTGGCGGCCGAAGTCACTCCCCCATCAGCCCAATGCTGGATGTGATGGACTTCTAGGGTGTATGTGGCGGCTTCACAGCCTGGGAACCGACAAGAGCGGTCCCGAGCCAAAACAGCTTTACGTAACTGGCCTGAAACGGTGCGCTTAGCCCGGCCCACATCCAGCAATTCAGACCTCGGCCCAAACACAATCCGGGTAACTTCACTATCGCAAGTAAGAAACGCTAACTGCCTTCCCGTTAACGTGAAGCGCA
>JAJYRW010000165.1 GCA_021793895.1 Actinomycetes bacterium | reverse complement strand
CGATCTGGGAGGTCGTCAATGTGATGACGACCAGGCCCAAACCGATGCTCAAAATGCCATCGGCGAGGTTAGACAGGCTGCTGGCGGTAAATAGGGCAGCGAATCGCGATCCCAGGTGCGGGGGCGGCTGAGGCATGATTTTCTCCGATACGATTTAGCAAGAAGACTATGCATAGAATTGTTTGCAAAGATATCTCTGCAAAGAAGTCTTTGCAAGCATTGGGAGTGTTTTGGATGTCGCTGACGCCGTTTGATGCGGAAACTTTGAAGGCTTTTGCGCACCCGCTGCGCATTAAAATTCATGATCGACTCTCGTCCTATGGCTCGGCCACGGCGACACAGTTGGCTGAGTTCTTACACGAGAGCACGGGCCAAACGAGCTACCATCTGCGAATTTTGGCGAAATATGGTCTCGTTGAAGACGATCCAGAAGCCGAAGCGACCGGACGCGAGCGGTGGTGGCGGGCGGTGCGCAATATTCGAATGACCCCCGATGTGCTTACCGATCCGGATGTGCGGGCGGCCTCGGAACTAGTGCTTTCGCAAGTGGTACAAGAGCGTGCTGAAACGCTGCAGGGCTGGTTTCAGCACGCTGCACAGCTGACGGGGCCGTGGCTGGAAAACAACATTACGCATCGGGCTACCGCTCATCTGACACCCGATGAGGCCGGTGAACTGATCGAAAAAGTGACCGAGCTAATTGACGGCTTCCTGCAGCGTCATGATGAGAACTCGCCGCCGAAGGACTCGAAACGCGTGCGCATCTACTTCGACGTGTTCCCGCTGCTGTGATCTAGCGCCGCCTTATCAGCGGCCGCCTCACAACTGCTCGCGAATTGTCCGCATCGCGGTCTTGCGCGTTTCCCGGTCGAGGCGATCAATGTAGAGCATGCCGTCGAGGTGGTCGACCTCGTGTTGCAAGCAGCGCGCCATCAGCCCGGTGCCCTCTAGGACGACTTCTTTGCCGTCCACATCCATTCCCACCACGACGGCATACCAGGCACGCTTGGTGGGGTACCACAGGCCCGGGAGCGATAGGCAGCCCTCGTCGCCATCCTGAGTTTCGTCAGAGAGTTCAACAATCCGCGGATTAAGTACATAACCAATTTCCGCGTCGACGTTATAAGAAAAAGCGCGCAGGTTAACGCCAATTTGGTTCGCGGCGAGCCCAGCGCGCCCTTCATCATCAACGTTTTCCAATAAATCGGTAACCAGCTGTCGAACACGATCGTCGACCTCGGTGATTTCTTCACACGTGGTGCGAAGAACCGGATCGCCAATTACGCGGATATCTCTAACGGCCATAAGAGTTATATTGTCACGGCCCTACCCCTTGGAATTAGTTGCCCCGGGCAACCAAGATGCGCCCCAGCTTGTGGCTGGATAGGTTGAAGTCACCAACGTAAAAGGAGGCATCATGAGCGGTGATGACAAGATGAAAAACATGGCCGAGAAAGCCAAGGGGAAGATGAAGGAGGCCACCGGCAAAGTCACCGGCGATGAATCGAAGGAAGCCGAAGGCAAGGGGGATCAGGCCAAGGCAGACTTTAAGCAAGCTGGTGAAAACGTCAAGGATGCCTTTAAATAAAAACCTCTCCTAGTTTTAGCTAGTTGATCAGTAGCAGCGGGGCCCGCATTCGCGTGAATTTGGCGCGTGCGGGCCCCGCTCTTTATGCGTGCCGGCCCAGTTCTTTCGAGTTCAGGCCCCGCTTTTTTAGCGCGCCCAGCTGGCCAAAAGGCGGCAGACCTGGCGTTACCCCAATTCCGCCACAAAGAATGTTGAAGTAGGGCATAGTGCTTAATGTGATCTAGCGCACGTTCCGGTGGGCATCGCAGCGGCTGCAGGTGCCTGCGGCAGCCCGCCAGTAAGGAATCGCAGATGACGGAGACAAAAACTTCACAGCCGGTAAAGCTGTCTGTACTTGCCATGACCTCGATGGTCGTGGGGTCGATGGTTGGCGCGGGGGTGTTTTCCCTATCCGGCCGATTCGCACGCGAAACCGGCGTAGCGGGCGCCCTAATCGCGTGGATTATCGCCGGTGCGGGCATGTTGATGCTGGCCTTCGTCTTCCAGATGCTCGCGGTGCGCAAACCCAAGCTCGATGCCGGTGTCTACGCCTACGCCAAAGAGGGCTTTGGGGAATACTTCGGGTTTTTTTCCGGATTTGGCTACTGGGCCAGCACCTGTGCGGGCAACACCTTTTACTGGGTGTTCATCATGTCCACTCTTACCGGACTGGGCGTGGGCGGATTGGGTGCCGGAGACACGTTTTTAGCCACTGCAATCTCATCAGCTGGGCTATGGGGTTTTTACTTTTTAATTCGGCGTGGCGTGAAGAATGCGGCGTTCATAAACACCATTGTGACCATCGCCAAGATCGTTCCCATTGTGGTGTTCATACTGCTGTGCCTGTTCGTCTTTGACTGGGAGGTCTTCGTGGCCAACTGGGGCGGAGCCGACTATGCGGGATCGCTATTTCAGCAGGTACGCGGAACAATGTTGGTGACCGTTTTTGTGTTCCTTGGTGTCGAGGGAGCCAGCGTCTATTCCCGTCACGCTAAAAGCCGCAAAGACGTGGGTAAGGCCACCTTGCTGGGATTCTTTACGGTTTTTGCCGTATTCGCTTCCGTCACGATTGTCTCCTACGGCATTATGCCGATGTCAGAAATTTCTCAATTAGTCCAGCCATCGATGGCAGGAGTACTTGAACACGCTGTCGGCCCATGGGGTCGATGGTTCGTATCGGTGGGTCTGATTATCTCGGTTCTGGGCGCGTATTTGGCGTGGTCACTGATGGCCGCCGAAGTGTTATCGGTAGCGGCGAAGGAACGCGATATGCCCGCATTCCTTGGCAAAACCGACCACAATGATGTGCCGCGCAATGCGGTATTGATGACCGCCCTGATGGTTCAGATACTGCTTATTGTTTTGCTCTTTGCCTATGACGCGCTGGATCTTGCTTTAGATCTCACAAGTGCCCTGTCGTTAATCCCCTTTATTCTCGCGGCCGGCTTCGCCTTGAAAATCTCAGTCCAGCGCGACGGTTACGTCAATAACGAGGGGCTCACGCGCGATCGAATAATTTCGTTCCTGGCCGTGGTGTATACCGCGTTTTTGCTCTTCGCCGCGGGTTTGGAGTACCTACTGTTGTCATTCATTGTTTATGCCCCGGCATCACTTCTATTTGCTATCGCTCGCCGAGAGCAGGGGCGCAAAGTTTTCTCGCGACGAGAGCTGGTCATCTTCGTTATTTCAATCGCGGGAGCAGTTGTGGGTCTCATCGCACTTCTAGCCGGTTGGATTCGGCTCTAACCCAGAAGAGAGGCAAAATAATGGCTAAATCAAATACCTATGGTGTTCACTCCGAAGTGGGGCAGCTACGCAAGGTTTTAGTGTGCGAACCGCGGCTTGCTCATAAGCGGCTGACCCCCACGAACTGCGATGATCTGCTATTTGATGACGTCATGTGGGTCGAGAGCGGTCAGCAACACCATCGGGAGTTCGTCGACAGTTTGCGCTCGCATAATGTCGAGGTCGTTGAACTGCATGACCTGCTCGCAGAAACGGTAGCGATCCCCGAAGCACAATCGTGGCTTTTGGACCGAAAAGTGGTGGCCAATAATGTGGGCAGCGGGCTTTTGGACGGCGTCCGAGCATTTTTAGAGGCACAGTCACCACAGCGGTTGGCTGAGTTGCTTATTGGTGGGTTAGCCACCGGTGATCTGCCCGCGGACTACCGCACCGATTACATCGCGTTGGCGCGCGAATCAGCCGGGATTAACGAGTATTTGCTACCGCCGCTGCCCAACACCTTATATACCCGCGATACCAGTTGCTGGATTTATGGGGGAGTGACGCTGAATCCGCTCTATTGGCCCGCGCGGCACGACGAGACGATGCTCATGAAAGCGATCTACGAATTTCACCCGGGCTTTCAAGGCTCGACCGTGTGGTGGGGAGACCCTGAGCAGGAATGGGGGGCGGGCAACTATTGAAGGCGGCGACGTCATGCCCGTGGGCAACGGTGTCGTTCTTATTGGGATGAGCGAGCGCACCTCACGCCAGGGCATCACCCAACTCGCATCCGCACTCTTCGCGCAAGGAGCCGCCCAGCGAGTAATCGTTGCCGGTATGCCGGCCCTGCGTGCCGCGATGCACCTAGACACCGTGTTTACATTTGTTGACCACGACGTTGTCACGCTCTACCCCAAAATCATGAGCCAAGTACACACCTTTTCGCTCTATCCAGCAGACAAGAAGCCCGGAGTGCGCGTGGTAGATCACGACACCACCCCATTTGTTGATGTGGTAGCCGAGGCCCTGGGACTGAAGGAATTGCGGGTGGTTGAAACGGCGGGCGATAACTACGAATCGGAGCGCCAGCAGTGGGATTCAGGTAACAACGCCGTGGCCTTACGCCCCGGCGTTGTATACACCTACGATCGCAACACACTAACGAATCAGCAGTTACTCGATGCCGGAATCGAGGTTATTCCCATTGTCGGGGCAGAACTGGGGCGGGGACGCGGGGGAGGTCACTGCATGACGTGTCCGATTGTGCGCGATCCAGTAAGCTACTGAAAATTTTAAAAGGCGCGGGATGGCCCAAAAGGCTCGTTCGAAGCCC
>JAJYRW010000164.1 GCA_021793895.1 Actinomycetes bacterium | reverse complement strand
CGATCTGAGTTGGCCGGCGCACCGATTCAGCAGCGATTGACGGCGGCTCCGGGCAATGACGCGCCAATTGGCGGGCTGAAGGTAACGACGAAGGATGCGTGGTTCGCCGCCCGGCCCAGTGGCACCGAGGACGTATACAAAATTTATGCCGAATCTTTCGTCAGTGCCCAGCATCTGGAAGAAGTGTTATCTGCAGCACAAAAAGTCGTCGGCGCGGCGCTGGCGTAATAAAATTAGCTCATGAAAAACCTCAAAATGCCGCGATCACTCTTGCCGTTGCTCTTGTGCTGCCCCTGGCAGCCTGTGGCGCTGATGATGACAATCCCGCGCCGGCACAGCCGTCACAAACGGCGACTGAAAATCCGTCCGAGGACGCGACCGCTCCGGAAGATGACGCTGCCGATGAGGACGCCACTGACGAGGCGGGCGACGACGCCGACGCAGATGCTGAAAGCGACGGCGCAGATTCGGATGACACCGACTCGAAGGATGACACGCAAGACGCGGCCGCCAGCGCCCTGGACAAGATTAACGACCTGCGCTCGGATGTAAAGGAATTGCGCCGCGAAGCCAAGCATTTGCGCGGCAAGGTCAAGGGCCAGACGTTCGAGGCGCTTGGTAAGACGGAGGGAGCGCTGGGCCAGTCGACCGGGGCCGCGAAGGCCGCCGAGCACGGCAAGTCACACGCTTCTAAGAAAGCCGATGAGGCGCTGCGGGCAATTGAACGAGCCGAAAAACAGTTGCAGCGCGCGGAGCAGGGCTTGAATGACAGTTCGAACTCAGCTGCGAACGATCTCGTCAAGCCAATTCAGGAGCTACAGCAGGGCCTGGATGCACTGCGCGATGATTTGAGCGCGCTCTAACTCCCTATTCCGCCCCACGGCCCTATTCCGGGCGGTCCAGCGCGAGCGCGGGCCGGAAAATCAGCGCGATGGTGACAACGAGCGCACCGGCCACGGCCACGGCAGCAAATCCGCCGCGGGGCCCGAAGTGGTCGATGACCGAGCCGGCTGCTGAAGACCCTAAAGCCACGCCCACGCCCAGCGCGGTACCCACCCAGGTCAGGCCCTCGGTCAACCGGCCTGGTGCCACAAACTCCTGCACCAGGGCGTTGCCGGAGATCAGGGTCGGTGCGATCGCGAATCCGGCGATGAACATCACCGCTGCCAGCACCGGCACCGATGTGATGAGTACCAGCGGCGCCACGCCAATCGCCAGCGCAATGACTCCGATGATGAATCGCTTATCGACTGATTGCACCCAATTACGCGAGCCGTAAATCAGCCCAGAAATCAAGGACCCCACCGCGAAGCACGCCAGTATTGCTCCGGCGTAGCCGTCCATACCGCGCGCCTCGGTGAAGGCGACTGTCGCGACGTCGCTCGATCCAAAAATCGCGCCTACGAGCATGAAAATTCCGACCACGATGAGCATCGCAGCTGATGCCATAACGCTGCCCTTGGTGGAATGGTCCCGCCCGCTGGGCGGGGGCTCAGTTCCCTTTTGCCCCAACATGATAAATCCGCCAATCGCTAGGGCCAGTGAACTCACCAAGATGCCCGCACCGGGGAAAACCACGGTCGACAAAATCGTCGCGAGCACCGGGCCGACGATGAAAGTAACCTCATCGAATACCGATTCCAGCGAATAGGCAACGTGCACATCACGGGGATCATCCAAAATGTGGGACCAGCGGGCTCGCACCATCGCGCCCATTGACCCCATGGTGATAGCAGCCGGCGCAACGGAGAGATAGAGCAACCATTCCGGCGCGTGGAGGAGGACTGCCGTTGCCACAATCGCAAGCCCGGTCAGGTGCAGCACAATCGCGGGCCGCATGATGCGCGCTTGGCCGTAGCGATCGACCAGTTTGGCAATTTGGGGTGAGCAAATCGCCTGGATGGCAATAAAGACCGCCGCCACGCGCCCGGCAATGCCGTATTCGCCGTACAACTGGCTGATCATCAAAATGATGCTCAAGCCCAGCATCGAGATGGGCAGGCGCGCGAAAACTCCGGCAATTGAAAACGCGGAGGCTCCCGGCACGGAGAGCACTTTGAGGTACGGACGTAACACGCCCTTATTCTGCCCTACTTCTGCGCCGGCGCCGGCACCGCGCTTTCAGCGTACGGTGGGGGCATGGTTGACAAAGTTGAGCCACAGATTTCTCTAATCGAGGGCGATATCACTGCCCAGCGCGTGGACGCGATCGTCAACGCCGCTAACTCTTCACTGCTGGGCGGGGGCGGGGTCGACGGCGCGATTCACCGGGCGGGCGGGCCCGAGATTCTTGCCGCCTGTAAGGAGTTGCGCGCCACCTCTTACCCCGACGGTTTACCCACGGGCGATGCGGTCGCAACGACGGCGGGGAAGCTTCCGGCCAGTTGGGTCATCCACACGGTGGGCCCGGTATATGCAAAGTCGGAGGATCGCTCCCACCTGTTGGCCTCGGCTTATCGGCGCAGCCTCGAGGTCGCCGCTACCATTGGCGCCCAAAGTGTGGCGTTCCCGGCAATTTCGGCTGGAATTTATGGCTGGCCCCTCGACGATGCGGCTCGGATTGCGGTTTCCACCGTCCAAAAAGAACTTCAGGACGGCAAGGCGCAAGACGTGATCAACTCGGTCACCTTTGTGCTGTTCAACACCGAGATTTACGACGTTTTCTCCAAGCAGCTCGGCCCCGCACAGGGTGAGTGAAACAATTGGGGCCTGCGTAGGGTGGGGACGGTGCAGTTCAAGGAAGGTGCAATGAAAGCCACGGACATTATTGCGGGCGTGCAGGCCGGCGAACTTCAGCCGGAAAAGCTCGTGGAAGACGCCCTAAAACGGGTGCGCGAAAACGTGTATTTGGCGGCCGTTCAAGACGTCTACACCGCCGAAGCCAAAGAGGCGGCGCGAACACTGGCGCAGCGCAGTGACCTGGCACAGTTGCCGCTGGCGGGCCTGCCCATTTTGGTGAAGAACAACATCCCGGTGGCCGGTCATCCGGTGCGCAACGGCTCAGTTGCTACCTCGGCCGCCCCCGCGCCCCACGATCACGCCGTGGTTCAGCGGCTGCGGGAGGCAGGGGCGATTGTAATTGGCTCAACTACCGTGCCGGAGCTGTGCCTGTGGGGAACGTGTGATTCTTCATTTGGGACGACGCGCAATCCGTGGGCATTGGATCGCACCCCGGGCGGCTCTTCTGGGGGCAGCGCTGCCGCCGTGGCGGCCGGAATTGTGCCGGTCGCGCACGGCAACGATGGGATGGGATCAATCCGCATTCCGGCCGCGAACACCGGCTTATTCGGCATTAAACCCGGTCGGGCTCTCATCCCCGCCCACATCGGCTCAGATTCTTGGGGTGGGATGAGCGAAAACGGCCCGCTGGCGCAAAATGTGGCCGATGCTGCGCTCGTTTTTGCAGTCCTGGCCGGCGACATGAGTTACGCCGAGGTGGATGAGCCGGAAGCGAGCTTGCGCATCGCGGTCGCGCCCGGGTCACCCTCACCTTTTATTCCTGTCAGCCGCGCGTGGCAGCGCGGCCTGGCCAAAACTTCCGGTGCCCTGCGCGGTGCGGGTCACCACACGACGCTGACGAAATTCCCCTACCCGACGAACCCGCTGCCGATGTTTGCGCGCTGGTTTGCCGGCGCTCACAATGACGCGCGCGACCTAAATCCTGATCTGTTGGAGCCCCGCACCACCATGCACGCGCGCATTGGGAGCTATGTCAATAAGTTCGGCCTGGTGCGCAACGTGGACGCGGTGTCATTCGCCGCCGATGCCAGCGTGTTCTTCCGCGACTACGATGTACTGCTCACGCCCGCGCTTGCGCAGTTCCCACCGCATGCGGATCAGTGGCGCTCGAAATCGTGGTTTGCAAACTTCATTACTAATTCTTCCTATGCGCCGTTTGCCGCGCCTTGGAACATGGTGGGTTGGCCGGCGGCCACCATCCCGGTGGGCGCGGACGAAAGGACGGGTCTGCCCCTTGCCGTCCAGGCGGTCGTGCAACCGGGGAAGGAAAAGCTCTTGTTCTCGCTGGCGCGCCAGTTGGAGCGGATCCAACCCTGGCCGCTGCTTTCGGACTACTAGCTCCAGGCGCGCTTGCTAGTTGGCCGCACCAATACCGAGGGCGGAGATGCCCAGTACCGACAGCACTGCAGCGATAGTGGCCCAAACTACAGTGGCGGCCCCGACCCACAAAAAAGCTGAGCGGGCGCGCACCCCCAGAGCCACCGCTGCCAGCGCGGAAAGTTGCGTGCCCAAGCCCAGGGGTCCCAGGATTGCGATCCCGGGCATGCCCCACTTGGCCATGATGCGGTTGACGCGCTGTTGCCGCGCCGCTTTTTTCGCAGAAACTGCTGCTGATTCGGGTTTTGCTTCACGTCGGCGCGTGCGGCGCTCCACCCACCAATTACGAATTTGCGCACCGAAATAAGCGGCCAGCCACACGGTTAACAGATTCCCAACTAGCCCAAAAAGCAGCACCAGAAAGGGATTGGCGCCCGCGAGAATACCGGCGGGAATAACCATTACCACTTCCAACCAGGGAATGGCCCCGCCCAGGAAGGTGCCGCCCAAAATTGCCCATTCAGCTCCGCTCATGAGCTCTAGTATCCATGATCAATATCGACTACTCCCAAGAGCGGCTGCCCGGACTGGGCGCGTTCAA
>JAJYRW010000163.1 GCA_021793895.1 Actinomycetes bacterium | reverse complement strand
TTGACCTGCTGTTCAGCGCCCGCTTCACCCGGAGCAGAGTATTGGAGTTGTTCCGGCTTGGTTGGCGCACCCAATTTGGCTGCCGCGGCCGAAGTTTCCTCATCCTCTTCGTCTTCGGAGGTAGCTGCGACAACCGTTTCGAGTTCAAGGTTGAACAAGAAGCCAATCGACTCTTCTTTAATCCCCTCAGTCATGGCCTCATAAAGCTGGAAGCCCTCACGCTGGTATTCGACCAACGGATTGCGCTGAGCCATTGAGCGCAGCCCAATGCCTTCCTTGAGGTAGTCCATCTCGTACAGGTGCTCGCGCCACTTGCGGTCCAAAACTGAAAGCACCACGCGGCGCTCCAGTTCGCGCATGCGCTCTTCGCCAATTTGGTCTTCGCGTTCTTGATATTGCACGCGCGCATCAGCGAGCAGTTCTTCATACAGGAAATCGCGCGATAGCGCAGTTTGCCCGCCGACCTCTTCAATTACCTCATCGATCGTGATGCTGACGGGGAAGACCGTGGTCAATTCATTCCACAGGTATTCCAGATCCCATTCTTCGGGACGCGCTTCAACCGCAACTGCATCTACGTGCACCGCGATTACGTCTTCAAGGAAATGCTGAACCTGCGAAGCGAGATCTTCGCCCTCCAAAACGCGGCGGCGCTCATCGTAAATAACCGTGCGCTGGCGCGAGAGGACGTCGTCATATTCCAAAACATTCTTCCGGATTTCAAAGTTCCGGGCCTCAACCTGAGTCTGCGCCGATTGAATAGCGCGGGTAACCATCTTCGACTCCAACGGAGTGTCATCCGGCACACCGGTGCGACTCATGAGCGACTCGGCAACGGCCGAGTTAAACAGCCGCATCAAATCATCTGTCAGCGACAGATAGAAGCGAGATTCGCCGGGGTCACCTTGACGTCCAGAACGACCGCGCAACTGGTTATCAATGCGACGTGATTCATGGCGTTCGGTTCCGATGACGTATAGGCCGCCGGCTTCTTTCACGGCCTCGTGCTCCGCCTGAACCGCCTCTTGCGCCTCTTCCAGCGCCTTGGGCCATGCGGCCTCATACTCTTCGGGATTCTCCGCCGGATCAAGCCCGGCCTTTGCCATGCTTTCGACCGCCAGGAACTCAGCGTTACCGCCCAGCATGATGTCAGTACCGCGACCGGCCATATTCGTGGCAACCGTTACGGCGCCCTTCCGGCCCGCCATTGCCACAATCGAAGCTTCCCGTTCGTGGTGCTTGGCGTTCAACACTTCATGCGGAACACCGCGCTTGCGCAGCATCTTAGAGAGCAGCTCGCTCTTTTCAACGCTCGTCGTACCGACCAGAACCGGTTGCCCGGTGGCATGGCGTTCGACAATGTCATCGGCGATGGCGTTGAACTTAGCTTCCTCGTGCTTAAAGACCAGGTCCGACTGATCAATCCGGATCATCGGCTCATTCGTGGCGATGGGCACAACGCCAATCTTGTACGTCGAGTAGAACTCCGCCGCTTCAGTTTCGGCGGTACCGGTCATGCCCGAAATCTTTTCGTAAAGCCGGAAGTAGTTTTGCAGCGTGATCGTGGCGTATGTCTGGTTCTCCGCCTTAATCGGCACGCCCTCTTTCGCCTCAATGGCCTGGTGCATGCCTTCGTTATACCGGCGGCCCGGCAAAATGCGGCCGGTGTGCTCGTCAACAATGAGCACTTCACCGCTCATAACGACATAGTCTTTATCCCGCTTGAAAAGTTCCTTCGCGCGCAGCGCGTTGTTCAAGAAACCAATTAACGGCGTATTTAACGACTCATAAAGATTGTCAATGCCCAGGTAGTCTTCAACCTTGGCAATACCCGGCTCAAGCACACCAACATTGCGCTTCTTCTCATCAACCTCGTAGTCGTCTTCGACCTTCAGGCGCTGGACTAGCCGCGCGAATTCGACGTACCACTTATTGGCATCTCCCCCGGCCGCGCCCGAAATAATTAGCGGCGTGCGCGCCTCATCAATAAGAATTGAGTCCACCTCGTCAATGATGACGAAGTGGTGTTCGCGCTGCACCAGATCGTCCATGGACGAGGCCATATTGTCGCGCAAGTAGTCGAAACCGAATTCGTTATTGGTGCCGTACGTAATGTCAGCGGCGTATTGCTCCCGCCGCTGTGCCGGCGTCATGCCGGAAGTAATGCATCCAGTTTCCAAACCAAGGAACCGAAACACTCGGCCCATGAGTTCACTTTGATAGCTGGCGAGGTAGTCGTTAACGGTGACAATGTGTACGCCTTTGCCGGTGAGCGCATTGAGGTAGGCAGGCAAGGTCGCAACCAGTGTTTTACCTTCACCGGTGCGCATCTCGGCAATGTTGCCTTGATGGAGGGCCGCACCACCCATGAGCTGGACGTCAAAGTGCCGTAGTCCTAGCGTGCGCTGAGAAGCCTCGCGCACTGCAGCAAACGCTTCCGGGAGCAGGTCATCTAACTTTTCACCCGCAGCTAGACGCTCTTTAAACCTGTCGGTTTCTTCGCGCAGTTCCTCATCGGTCAGATCGGTGAAACCGTCTTCTAGGGCATTAACTTGCGCGGCGATAGCTTCAAGACGTCTACGTACGCGGCCCTCACCAGCGCGCAGAAGCCTCTCGAAAAATCTAGCCACCTAAAACTCCTACCAGCGTTGAACCCTCATGTTCGACACAAGGTGGACCTATCCTGGTCCACCGGCCATCGTATGCCAGACCGTCTACTTACGGATAAGTCGCGCCACAATTGGAGCAGGAACATCACTCGCTAAGCAAGACAATTGCCCTATGAGCAAAATCCACTTACGCCAATAATACGCAACAACACGGCAGCGAGCCGACTTTTCAAGCTCAGACGCGCTCGGCGGCTAGGCCCTTTTCGCGCAGCGGCTAGCTCATCTTCAGGTGCGCAGCCGTGCGGGGCTAGCCGCTTTCTAGCTAACCCCGCACGAGAGTTTTCACTGTATTTGCGTGCCGCCGCCACGAGCGTCAGTACACGGCGCTCCGCGCGTATATGTGCGGCGTCGCCTCGGCCGAGTCAGATAAACCAGCCACACCGGGCTTCGCGCGTGTGGGTGCTTCGTCCTCAGCTTCCCAAGCCGATGGTGCAGGTTCGACCGTACTCCGCGCGTTTATGCGCCGCGTGGTGAACTCCCGCAGCCGGCAGCAATTACCTACTTCGTTGCTAGGCGAATAACGCCGTAGGTCCAGCCGCGGCGCCGGTAGGCCGCCGATGGTTGGCCGCTTTCCGCATCGATAAAAAGGTAAAAGTCATGACCGACCAGTTCCATTTGATACAGCGCTTCATCGATGGTCATGGGCTTTGCACTGTGCACCTTTTCCCGAATCACAACGGGAGATGCGCCCAGTTGAATCTCCACCGCGTCACCGTCTACTTCCGGGCGGGGCAGCTCGGGTGCTTCGTCTTCCGAGTAACCATTGACGTACCCATTAGCCTCAGCGGGCGCCCCGCCGGATACCTCACCGGCTGCGGCCTGCGATTCTTCGGGCTCAAAGGTGGTCAACGGAATTTCAGGCTGAGATTCCGGAACCAGTTTCATGGGCCGCTTACGTCGGTCTTTGGCGCGATCTCGCATTCGGCGTAGCCGCTCCAGCAGGCGCTCCTGGACCAGATCCAATGCGCCGTAGCGGTCACTGGCGGCCGCTTCGGCGCGCACGACCGGCCCTTTTCCTCGGACGGTAACTTCTACTCGCTCCGCATGATCTGCTTGCCGCGGATTGCGCTCATATGTGACTACAACGTCGATCCGCTGTATGTCTTGCGCAAACTTTTCGACTTTGGCGAGCTTGTCCTCAACATGCCGGCGAAAACGATCCTTGATTTCGGTGTGACGACCGACGACGACAATTTCCACGAAGACCTCCGAGGAGTCAGTGCGCCGGATTCCCGGCGCAGAAGTGGTAAGTAATTCTTTCAATCTGGGTTATCCGCCTCTGTGCGACCCTGCCTTGGCCCACCTCCTACTGCCGGGTACCTCTACATAGAACGTTAGTCCACCAGAAGGAGTTTTGGCAGATCAAAACGTCCCTGATCTTTTATGGTTCGCATGTTAGTGCGCAGTGATCACGCCGCGGGATTGCGCAGCGGCGTGACGGCGATCACTGCTGCCCCAATGACCACCCCGCCAGCGCGAGTAAGTTCGCGCACCGCTTCGCGCATGGTCGCCCCCGTAGTGGCTACGTCATCTACCACCAGCAGTGGTTTGCCGCTTAATTCTGTGGCGCGCGAGCGCAGGCGCATTGTCCCGCTGCGATTTTGGAGCCGCGCTGCCCGCCCCAGCCCCACCTGATCCCGCGTCCAGCGGTGATGCCGCAAAACCGGTGCTACTTCACAGCGCACTGCGTGGGGGCGTAAAAATTGTGCCATCCGCTCCGCCAAATACGTGGGCAATTCCACCTCCCGCCGCCCCAACCATGCAGGTGTGCGCGGCGGCACCGGCACTATTCCCAATCGCGGATGCCCACGAGCTAGCGCCTCGCGCACCGCTGGACCTAAGCGTTCCGCCAACCGCAGCGCCGCCCCCGAAATTAGATTAAGGACGTCGCCCCTCCCCCGATCCTTTATGCCGACAATTGCCTGGCGTACCG
Organism: Actinomycetes bacterium; assembly: GCA_021793895.1. The sequence continues at coordinate 134 of JAJYRW010000163.1, read as the reverse complement.
CTGCGTCATATGTTGCAGCCGCCCACAGCGGCAATCTCGATTGGCTGCCAAAAGCGGGCACTTGGTCCTCGGCGCGCATGGCACCTACTTGCCACTGCAACCAGCAGTTATCGCACACGAGAACGCCATACTCC
>JAJYRW010000162.1 GCA_021793895.1 Actinomycetes bacterium | reverse complement strand
GCGAAATCATTTTCTCGCGATCGGGCCGCTGCATACCCTCTTCCGTCATATAAGGGGCGTGATACTCGCCAGTTTGCGGATCGGGGAAGAAAACTTTGACGTGGTCGGCGGGGCCTAAACTTTTGAAACTGGCCAGCGAGGCGCCGCTCAGCGTCATGCGCAGCATGCGCGGACTAAGTTCGGTGATCGCGGAAACTGTTAAGTCTCGCGCCGCCAGTTCATGCCCCACGCGCTCGTGGACCAGTTGCTGGACAGTGCCATTAGAAGTCTCAAAATTTTCACTCATTAGGTAAGCCTAACCTACGCTCGCTCTAAAAACTCGGCCCGCTCCGGATCAATGCGGTGCAGCGCAGCCGCGAGCGCAGCATGATCATCTAGGTGCGGGTCGGCGCTGATCACCAAATTGGCTGCGGTGCGGGCAGCTGCGATCATTTCGATATCTACCGTGGCACGCAGGAGGCGCAGTGAAGTGCGCCCCGACTGGGCGGTGCCTAAGATATCGCCTTCACGCCGCACTTCCAGGTCCAACTGGGCTAGTTCAAAACCGTCGTGCAGTGCGGCGATTTTCTCCAGGCGCTGACCAGTTTCACTATTGGGATCGGCTGTCGTTACCAGCAGGCACAGTCCGGGCTGGGAGCCCCGCCCAACTCGACCCCGCAGCTGGTGCAGTTGTGAGACTCCGAACCGGTCGGCGTCCATAATCACCATCACCGTTGCTGCCGGGACATCAACACCCACCTCGATGACGGTGGTGGAGACTAAAACCGGCGCCTGTCCCGCGACGAATCGCTCCATCGCGCGGTCTTTTTCCTCACTGGTGAGGCGCCCGTGCAGTACGCCAATTTCAATGTCGGCAAATGCCTGATGTTCGCGCAGTTGCTGTTCGAGGTCTAAAACCGAGACCGGATCGGCCCCTGAACTGCCCGGCGCGGTTGTTCCTTCCGCTTCATCTGCATCGCCAATGCGCGAGCAGACAATGTAGGCCCGACGCCCGGCGTCGACCTCTTCCCGGACCCGCTGCCAAATACGATCCACCCAGTGCGGTTTGGAGGCCGGCACGAGAAAGCTTTCAATCCCCGCCCGCCCGCGCGGTAACTGGCGCAGGGTAGAAATTTCCAGGTCACCAAATACGGTCATGGCTACCGTGCGCGGGATCGGTGTGGCGGTCATGACAAGCAAGTGCGGTATGGAATCGCCCATACCTTTCGCGCGCAGTTTGTCGCGCTGTTCGACGCCAAAGCGGTGTTGTTCATCGACCACAACGAGACCCAGGTCTGCAAATGTGACGTTTTCAGACAGCAGTGCGTGTGTGCCGACCACGATCCCCGCCTCGCCACTGGCCGCCTGCAACAGCGCCTCGCGGCGTGCAGCGGTCGGCAAAGAACCGGTCAGCAGCGCCACCTGGGTACCGTGCGCCGCGCCGCCGAGCATTCCGCCCTCAGCCAGTGGCCCCAACATGGTGCGTAATGATTTTGCGTGCTGGGCTGCTAGCACCTCGGTCGGCGCCAGGAGCGCAGCTTGCCCGCCCGCGTCAATAGTTTGCAGCATGGCGCGCAGGGCCACGATAGTTTTTCCCGAGCCGACTTCGCCTTGCAGGAGGCGCTGCATGGGGTGGTTGCGCTCGAGGTCGGCAGAAATTTCATTACCGACCTGAACCTGACCGGGGGTTAGTTCAAATGGAAGCGCTGCTTCAAAATCGGCGCGAATTCCCTCCCTCGCCCTAGGGCGGGCTACCGCTGGCCGGGTCTGGGCTTCCACCCGGCGTTGGGCCAGCGTGGTTTGCAGCACGAAGGCCTCTTCCCATCGCAGCGTTCGCTGGGCTTCCTTTACGTCTTCCATTTCGGTGGGCCGATGCACATTGCGCACGGCTTCTAATGAGCCCTGCAAGCGGTGCTCAAGGCGAATCGCATCGGGGATCACATTGGGCACCTCCGCCACCGTCAGCGGGTCCAGCACGGTCTTGACCGCCTGAGCGATCAACTCCGTCTTCGCTTTCGCGGAGGCGGGGTAGACCACCTGTAAATAACTTGCGCGTTCTTCTGCCGCGGCCTCATCGACCAGATCTTGGCCAATTACCTCGTATTTCGGCTGCAATAGTTGTGGTTTGCCGCCGTGATCTCCGAGTTTGCCGGTAAATAAGGCGCGCGTACCGGGTTGGAGCGCCGCTTCGTGCCAGCGCAGGGGCCCGCGCCGCTGAAAGAAGAAGACAATCGCGATGGTGCGGTGCCCGTCGCTGGCGGTGACCTCCAGCCGCGCACCGGCTCGGGAGCGATTTTGCCGCACCTGCGCGCTCACCACATCCAGCACTACGGAAACCTGATCCCCCAGGGGCAGCAGCGCCAGATCCGTCAACTGGCGCACATCAATGTAGTTGCGGGGATAGTGCCGGATCAGGTCATCGATCGTGTGTAAGTCCAGCGTGGCGAGTTTACGCACGGTAGCGGGATCAAGAACGGACTTTAAGGGGGCGAGAAGCGGGTCGGTTTCAGCCACGCGTCTACTCCACACTCCAAATCACGGCCGGGAATTCTTGCCCCCCGTACAGTACGTCTAGTTCCACGTTTAGATCATCACACAGGGCACTGACATGGCCCAGTTCGCTTAGGGACGACGCCACATGGCTTTTCGCGGCAGCTGCAGTGGGGGCCATCTCGGCGCTGGTGATAATTGCGGTAAGCAGCTCCCCTTCGCCTAAATTTTCGCGTAGCCAGGGCGCAAATTCCTCTCCCCCGCTTACCGTGTATGCGTCGCCACTGGTCGTTATAACTCGGGCGACGGCATCTTTAATCGCGGCTATTGGGTCATGTTCCGCGGTGCGCAGGGGCTGGTGTACCGCCGCAGCGGCGAGCAAATACGCCTCGCCGGTGGGTTCCATCACGCGCAGCTCAATGCCCGGTGGCGGGGTGATTGCGCGGGCGGTTTCGCGGCTGGCAGGTCGGGCGGTGAGCACCACTACTTCGCGGGCGCCGGAATCGACAACGGCGCGGGCAATTTGCTCCCTAGATACGGAGTCATCGCCCTGAGTGACGACAACAACGGCGCCACTGCGGGCAAGTTCGCCGGCTAACCCCGGGGAGCGCGTGCACAAGACAAGCCCAATGTCGCGGCCCTGTTCTCGAGCGACCAGGGTGGGCAGGTGGTGCACCGTGATTTGATGGCGCCGGTGTTGTTCGGTGACTGCGAGCGCGGATAAAACATCGTCACAGTGCACGTGGACTTGCCACAGCCCCGCGCCGCCCACCACGACGACTGAGGATCCGATTTCTTGCAGCCGAGCCCGCAGTTGCCGGCCCGCCTGCGGTGAATCGTCATCAACGAGAAACATGACCTCAAATTCGCCATCCACGCGATGGGAATCGGGGTGTAAATGCTCGCGCAACTCGTTTGTCCCGGTGATTGGCACCAGTTCGTGGCTGACCGGTGGTGTGTCGGTTACGGGTTTGCGGCCGGGCAGACCGTCTGCCGCGCGAGCAGGCAACTCTTCTTGGCCCTTAACCGCTGCTAGGAGTGCTTCAAATAAAATGACCAGGCCGCTGCCACCAGCGTCGACAACTCCGGCCCGCTGCAAAACGGGAAGCTGGCTCTGGGTGGCAATGAGCGCGCTGCGCGCGGCAGCGACGGTACGTGCAATGACCGCGGAGGCGGTGCCCTCCAGTTCGGTGGCGGCCGCGGCGGCGGAGCGCACCACGGACAGGATTGTTCCGGGCACCGGAGTACTTACGGCCTCCCAAGCGGTATCGGCCGCGCGGGTCAGGGCACGGGCAAATTCGGAGCGATGAATGACCTTTTGGTCAGCTACTTCGGTGGCAAAACCCAGAAGTATCTGGCTAAGGATCGTGCCTGAACTGCCGCGGGCGCCGCGCAGGGCGGCGCGAGATAATACGACCAGCGCTTCGCCCGCGCCCACGGAAACTGCGGCGGTGGAAAGGTGTTCTTCCAGCGCGGTCGCACCGTCGACAAATGTTAAAAGCAGATTGGTTCCGGTGTCGGAATCCGCCACGGGAAAGACGTTAAGGTCATCAATGCGAGAGCGCTCCGTACGCAGCCCGGCGGTGGCCAGACGCGCCCATGCGAGTACGGCCGCGGCGTCAAATTCGAAGAGTGGCTTGGACACATTTGCAGGCTATCGCGGTTTGGGTTTCTAGCCAGGCATCCGGTACTATTTGTTGGTTGCCTATACTGGGCATCGAAGACCTGCGCACAAAAATAACAGGCAACGCTGGGCGTTTTTGTTAGTAAAAAGGTGCGCACCCACCAACTGATCAGGAGATGGAACCGTGGCTGCCAACTGCGACGTCTGCGGCAAGGGCCCCGGCTTCGGCCACAACATTTCGCACTCGCACCGCCGCACCAAGCGGCGCTGGAATCCCAACATCCAGCGCGTACGTGCAGTCGTTGCGGGCACGCCGAAGCGCCTGAACGTGTGCACCTCCTGCCTGAAGGCCGGCAAAATCACACGAAACGCCTAAAGCACGCGATTCTTTATACACAGGTGGCCGGTCCCGATATCGGGGCCGGCCACCTGTGTATTCACTACTTATTGCTGGCGCGGGGGGTCATAGGGTTATAGGCCGCGCGTGGCTTCGCGGTGTTCTCCTGCGCCCACCTGCCCACTTGCTTCAACTTCCAGTTCCACCGCGGCGGCCGTGGCGATCTGGGATCCTCCATCGGCTTCGGCGCTGGTGTCGGGCGGCAGGACGGGTTCGCCATCCTCGATGGTGGTTCGCAAGATCGGAA
>JAJYRW010000161.1 GCA_021793895.1 Actinomycetes bacterium | reverse complement strand
GTAACGTTAACCACGTAATCGAAAACAAAGTGTTTGTGGGCGTCTCAAACCACAGGCGAGAATTTTTAGGAGAGACATGTTTAACACACTAGGTGCAAAGGCCCTCGCTACTAAGTTGGCGATCACTGGATTCATTGCTGGTGCATACGGACGCGTGCAGGAAAGTCGCGAAACCGGTCAGGGTGCGGTTGAGTACGTCGGCATCATTCTCGTTGTTGCTGCAATCATCGCAGCACTCGTTGCCTTTGGCCCCGCGATCGGTGCGGCAATCGGCGGCAAGATCAGCGAGGCCGTTAGCAGCATCGGTTAATAACTATTGATGCAGATTTGAAAATGGGGTGGCCGGGAGCAATCCGGTCACCCCATCTTCCAATTTTTTAAAAGCGCGAGGTGCTCGGATGCTTCGCAGCCATGATTGTTAATCCATATTTTGTAGCCCAGGAAAGATAATGAAGAGCCTACGCGCCAGATTGCAGCACAACGGCAAAGACGCCGGTGCGGGAACACTCGAATATCTCGGAATTATTTTTTTCGTAGGGTTGATCATCCTGGGGCTGGTGTTCACCGCCACCCCGGTCGGAAATATGCTCGCTGAAAAGCTCTGCGCGGCTTTCGGTGCTTCCTGCGGATCCTCCGAGGCAGCGCCTGACGAGAAGGCGCCGCCGGCGCGAGCCTGTGAGCGAGCATCGACAACCGTGGAGGGCGGACTAAACGCGAGCGTTCTCTTCGTCAACGGTGAGCAGAACCGATCCGTAACCACCAGCGAACTCAGCGACGGAACATTCGTGGTCGAGGTTGTTGATGATGGCGGAATCGGCGCAGAACTGGGCGCGGGTGAATTAGACATCTCATTTGCAGCCGGTGAATTTGATATCGGCTTGGGGGCAAGCGCCTCAATCGGTGCAAATTTCATCGGAGGAAACGGTGAGGAATACCACTTCTCAAGCCGTGAAGAGGCTGAAGATTTTGTTTCTTATGTGGGGCGGCAAACTGTTGCCGATGGCTTCTCATTGCTAACCACGGGTACACCGATGCAGTACCTCTTTGATTGGGGCGGCAAACTCGGGAACTGGCTCTATAACAAAGTTGTTGGGTACACACCTCCGGAATCTTCGAATGTTTCCTACTACTACGGCGGTATCGAAGGTTACGGAAGCGCGAATGCCAATGGGCTCGTCGGTGGCGGATCTGTCGACGTCGACGCCGCCACAGTATTGGGCATGAAAGTAGACCACGACACAGGTGAAAAAACCGCCTACATCGAGGTTACGACTAGTGGGGACGCTGACATCCACTTGGGATGGTCATCAAGCAACGCCGACCTGGGCGCCGGTGGCAGTTGGAGCGGGGATACAAGCCTCATTCTCGAGACCACCGTAGACGCCGACGGCAACCTCACACATATCTCCCTGATCGAATCCGGCGGGACAGAATACGGGGAAAATGTGCGTGAAAACCTGGGAATCACGGATGCCGCAACTCATGAAGGAAACGGGCACCGTCTCCAGGCAGATCTTCCGATCACCGCTGAGAACCGGGCTGAGATGGAACAGCTCGTTCAAGTCTTGACGAGCCCCGAGTACAGTGGGCAAGACAAAATCCAACAAGTCCAAGAATCCATCGAATCGTTCCGTGACCACGTCCGAGAGAACGGGGATCTCACCGTGGAACAGCTCGATATTGATTCCTCAAATATTTTGACGATCGGCCTAGCAGGTAAATTGCCCGGAGTTGGCGGGGTCGGGGTCGGCGTAAACTCGAGTACTTCGCAGACTGAAGTTGTCGACGCAAAGTACTTAACACCAGATGGATGGAAGACTTGGGACGCATGCTTGGGCTAAAAAAACTAGGAGTCATTGCAGCGGTGCTCACAATGCTACTTGCGGGATGCTCCGACGGGAAAGATGAGAAGTTGGAAGCCACGCAGGCGCTACCTGATAAGCCCGTCACGATTGAGCCACTGGCGGAGTTAGCCGATGCAAGCGAGTACTCGGCTAACGGTGTCACGATTCAGGTTCCCAACAGCTTGGAATTGATGAACGAGAAACTGGGCGGCGAAGAACTTGGTGATGTCACCCAGGTTTCGTTCGCCCTACCCGGGGCCGACCGTGCCTCAATAATTTTGACCATCGAGCACATGCCGGGCGCAGACATAAAGAATGCCGAATTTAGCGCGCTTGCGATGGAAAATACATTCAACATCAACGGCATCGGCAGCGAGATTGAAAAGAGTGTTCTGAACTGGCCGGAGGTTGGAACCGGTGCAGCGCTTAGAGCGAATCTGCAGGTTGAACTCAATGGGACCGAAACTGAACGGGAAACCTTCACCACGATCATTGCGCATGAAACACAACTGATTAGTGTTTCAGTCGAAACGGCCGTCGGCGAGCTGGATGGTTCTGAAGCCATGCAAGCCCTGCGCACCCTGCGGATTGAGGGGTAATTAATGGAGCGGCAACTACACTGGCGGCCGATCCTGGGCTTCATTGGCTTCGACATAGCGACCTACCTGGTTTTATATGTTCTAGTGCTGCCACCGCTTGAGCCGGCAACGCAAGCGATGGATCCGATTTTGTCGGAAGCGACGGGCTATTTGCTGACGGCGCTGCGACTGGGGTTCATAGGCGCAATCACAGCGCGGTGGATTCGCAATAAGCATGGTCTGCTCAAACGCAGCGATGCGGTTCCCTCAATGGTGGTCGCAGCTGTAATTAGTTGGCTGATTCACATGCTCCTGAATTTGTTCGCGGATATGGCCTTCGGCGGTTGGGGTTGGGATTGGGGTTATTTGCTGGCCCTCGGCCAGTGGGTCGTATTCAGTTTGATTGGTGCACTTTTTGTCAGCGCGGGGCAAGCAGAGGAGAAGCAACAGAGCGTGCCGTTACGGTTTTCCCTGGAGTCTGAACGCGGGGCAGCCTCACTGTTTCTTATCCCCACAGTTTCGCTGCTGGTAATTGCGAGTCTGACGGTGATCGTCATGTTGGGCTCAGCCACCAATAATCGCCGCAGCGCCGATACCGCCGCCGACGCGGCCGCGTTAGCGGCCGGCAAGGTTTGGAAAGACACGTTGCACGGGAAATTCTCAAGTGCGCTTTCCGCGACCGAGGGACACGACTTTTGGGGCCTGGTCGGCACTTCACTGGCCTATGGGTTGCCCTATGACGCAATGAAGTCCGCGGCCGCCGATTATGCCTACCGGAATGACGCAGAGCTCGTTTCCTTCACAGTCGACGAGTATCGCGCCGCAATTCAGGTCAAAGTCCGGCACATTGATTCCAGGGCAACGGGCTCGAAAGATATTTATTCGACGGCGGAGGGCTCGCTCCTTTTCCGATCGGGCCTCTGTAACGAGTGGGGCAAAATCGGCTTTAAAATCAATGGCTCGTGCGTCACGTCACCGCCACCGGAACCTCCAGCCCCCGAGTCCGATGATGAGGATGAAGCTGAAGGCGAAGAACCAGAGGAACCGCCATTTGAGTTGCCGACAGGGCTGAGCAACTGGAATGTTGATGTTGTATTGACAGACGCCGGCTAATAAAGCGGCGCTTCAAACCATAACAATCAGTAAACGCGTTGCCCCCTGGTCTTTCGCCGTTCAATCTCCCGCTACTATCGCAGAGGAAGACGGCCAAAGCCGGTCGTGCCAACGCGACATACGGAAGGGCGGAGCAGGGTGGACCTGTTCGAATACCAAGCGCGTGACATGTTCGAGCGCTACGAAGTCCCGGTGCTGGGCGGAATCCTCGCCAGCACCCCGGAAGAGGCGGTTGCAGCCGCTGAGAAGCTCGGGGGAGGGACAGTTGTTGTAAAGGCACAAGTGAAGATTGGCGGCCGCGGCAAAGCCGGCGGCGTCAAACTGGCGCATTCCCCACAAGAGGCCGGTGAAAAAGCCGCTGAAATCTTAGGGATGGACATCAAGGGGCACACGGTCAACGCCGTGATGATCGCTGAGGGCGCCCAGATCGCAGAAGAGTACTACTTCTCGCTCCTGCTGGACCGTGCGAACCGCACCTACCTGGCGATGGCCAGCGTTGAGGGCGGCATGGACATCGAACAGTTGGCTGTTGAGCGCCCCGAGGCGCTCGCCAAAGTTCCGGTCGATCCGAACACCGGCATCGACGCGGCCAAAGCGCGTGAGATCGTCGAGCAAGCCGGATTCGCTCCGGATGTAGCCGAGCAGATCATTCCTGTATTGCAGAAACTCTCCGACGTCTACCTCGGCGAAGACGCGACCCTGGTTGAGGTCAACCCGCTGGTACGCACCGAAGACGGAAAGATCATTGCCCTCGATGGCAAGGTCTCCCTCGATGAGAACGCCGTCTTCCGCCAGGAACATCACGCTGATCTCGCCGACGAGTCCGCCACGGACCCGCTGGAAGCCCAGGCCAAAGAAAAGGGCCTGAATTACGTCAAGCTCGACGGCAACGTGGGCGTAATCGGTAACGGCGCGGGGCTCGTAATGTCGACGCTTGATGTCGTTGCTTATGCCGGTGAAGACCACGGTGGCGTCAAGCCCGCGAACTTCCTCGACATCGGTGGCGGTGCATCTGCCGATGTGATGGCTGCCGGGCTTGAAGTTATCCTGGGCGACCCGCAGGTGAAGTCCGTATTCGTAAACGTGTTCGGTGGCATTACCGCGTGCGATCAGGTGGCCTCCGGCATCGTCCAGGCCCTGCGCATTCTCGAAGACCGTGGTGAGAAGACTGATAAGCCGCTCGTCGTACGCCTCGACGGCAATAACGTGGTGGCGGG
>JAJYRW010000160.1 GCA_021793895.1 Actinomycetes bacterium | reverse complement strand
CGTGTAGGCGTTCGGCTGCCAGGGAGTTGCGCCTGCCGTAGCGCACTTCCACGTTCCGCACCGCGGCGCCAGCCAGCCACGCGGTTGCATCGAATTCGTGCACCACGGAGTCGGCGATGAGCATGTCTTGCCGATAAGTGTCGGGCACGGACGGATTGCGGTGCACACAGCGCAACATGAGTAACTCGCCGGCCTCTTTGCGCGCGATAAATTCGCGCATTTTGCCGTATTCCGGATCGAAGCGGCGGGTGAAACCCACCTGGATATAGGGGCGATCCCGTTTTTGTTCCGCCTCTACAATTCGGCGCGAAGACTCCGAATCTTCCGTCAGCGGTTTTTCACACAGCACCGGCAGACGGGCCTCCAAGATCGGCATGAGCGCCGCCTCGTGAACGTGCCCCGGCGTTGCAATAAGGACGGCGTCCATCGCCTTAGCCGTAATTGCCGCCTCCACGTCGGGGAAAAGTTGGGCATTGGCAGTCAGGTCTGCTGCCGCCTGGGCGCGGGCTTCATCTGGTTCGATTATCGCGGTGACCTCGACTCCGGAAATGCGGGTGGTCAGGCGCTCAATGTGGTCATACCCCATGCGGCCGGCACCAACGACGGCCACACGAACGGCGGGTTGCGACATGCTCTTAACTCCTTAAAGGGGGGGCGGTTAGTTATAGGGAAGGCGCGAGTCGAACTCTTGGCCGTCCCAAATTTCACGGAGCCAGCCGTGGGCCGGATCATCGGTAATATTCCAGGTGCGCTCGCCCGGCCCGGCCATCACGTTGAGGTAGTAAACGTCGTAACCGGGGGCCGCAGCGACGGGGCCGTGATAGCCGTAGGGCACCAGCGCGGTATCGCCCGAGCGCACGATTTCATTGATTGCAATTTCGCCCGCATTTGAGGTGTAGGTCGCAAAAAGGGCGAATGGGTCTGCGCTTTCTGGAGCGTTTAGACCGCGTGAAACAGCCGTTTCAAAGTAGTAAATTTCTTCTAGTTCCGTTTCCACATCGGGAATGAACTCGTCATGCTTATGCGGGGGATAAGAGGACCAGTTCTCGGCCGGCGTGATCACTTCGCACACGATGAATTTGGATGCTTTCAACGCGGCCGGGGTGCCGAAGTTGTGAACCTGGCGGCTTGAGCGTCCCGCGCCGCGCAGTTCCACCGGAACTTCTGATTTTGGAATGTAGTGGACGGGGTGGAACTCGGTGGCAGGCGCTTCAGCTACCGAGATTCGCCCCGAACCCGTTAGACGCGCTGATGATCCCGTTGGCAGGTAGAGCACATCGGTCGGGCCGTGAAAAACCGAAGTGCGTCCCTCCAACTCAACGGTGTCGGACCGTGTTTCACCGTTTTCCGCGTTGGCCTCGTACTCCACCTCGAACGAGCCCGCCAACGGGATGATCAGCCGCTCTAGAGGCAGCGCTGCCAGGGAGCGTGACTGGCCGGTGGTTAGGTCAGCCACTCGCAAACCGGTGTGTTTCCAGTTTGGGGTCGACTCATCAACTACCGTGTGCCAATCATCGCGACTCAACTCGCCTGATTTATAAAACCAGTTATGCATGCTGCTCCTTCACCTGCTGCCTGTCGTTTTACCGGATATAAGAAGGGGAATTACTCGTTTTCGGGGAAACCGAGGTTAATTCCGCCGTGGGTTGCCGGGTCCAACCACCGGGAAGTAATCGCCTTTTCTTGGGTAAAGAATTCGAACCCGTGCACGCCATAGGCCTTGGACGAACCGAACAGGGAGTCTTTCCAGCCACCGAAAGAGTGGTAGGCAACGGGTACCGGAATGGGTACGTTAATTCCGATCATGCCCACTTCAACTTCGTGCTGGAAGCGACGGGCCGCGCCACCGTCATTGGTGAAGATGGCGGTTCCATTGCCGAAGCGGCCCGAGTTGATGAGCTCCACCGCTTCGTCGAAGGTCTTAATCCGCACAATGGCGAGGACTGGTCCGAAGATCTCTTCCGCATAGGCGCGGGAAGTAAGCGGAATGTTATCGATCAGGGTCGGAGCGAGCCAGAAACCATCTTCAGCACCCGCTACGGAAAAATCACGTCCATCGACGACGATATCGGCGCCGTCCTCTTCCGCAATTTGAATATAAGAGCGCACGCGCTCGCGGTGCTCGGAGGTGATCAGCGGACCCATATCGGGGTTGTTGCGCCCATCGCCCACTTCTAATTTGCCAATGCGTTCTTTAATCTTGGCAATCAACTCATCGGCCACCGGCTCAATGGCCAAAACCACAGACTGTGCCATGCACCGCTCACCGGCGGAACCGTAACCGGCATTGATTGCCTGGTCGGCCACCAGATCCAAGTCGGCGTCGGGCAGGACCAGCATGTGGTTGTTCGCGCCTCCCAGGGCCTGGACCCGCTTGCCGTTCTTCGCAGCTGTTTCATAGATGTACTGCGCAATGGGGGTTGAGCCCACGAACGAGATGGAGCGCACCTCGGGTGCTTCTAACAGACCATCGACTGCGGCCTTGTCACCGTGGAGAACATTGAAAACACCGTCGGGTAAGCCGGCCTCCTTCCACAGTTTCGCCATCCATATGGAAGCGGAGGGAACTTTTTCACTGGGCTTGAGAACTACCGTGTTTCCAGCCGCAATTGCGATCGGGAAGAACCACAGCGGCACCATCGCTGGGAAGTTAAAGGGGCTGATGATCCCCACTACGCCCAGTGGCTGCTTGAGCGTGTAGACGTCCACGCCGGTGGAAACATTTTCGGAAAAGCCGCCCTTGATCAGGTGGGGGAAACCGCAGGCTAAATCGACAACTTCGAGTCCGCGCTGAACCTCTCCCGCGGCGTCAGATACCACCTTTCCGTGCTCGGAGGTGATGATTTCGGCTAGCTCGTTTTTGCGCTCGTTCAGCAGTTCCCGAAACTTGAAAATAATGGCTTGGCGACGTGAGATAGACAAGTCACGCCAGGCGGGGAACGCCGCGCTGGCCGCGTCTATGGCGGCCTGAATTTCTTTAGTATCGGCCAGGGGCACCTGCTTGGTCTTTTCACCAACTGCGGGGTTGTAGACGTCTGCGTATTGGCCAGAGTGCGCCTCGTATTCGGCACCGTTAATCCAGTGTCCGAGCGTGGGGGTAGTCATTGGTTCTCCTTAAATATTGGAATAATGCGAATTTTTATTAGTTATGGACGAGGGAGGCGGCTATGTCGATCGCGCCCTTCACGTTGTCGTCCGCGGGGTATAAAAGCGTTCTACCGACCACAAGGCCGCGCACTCCGGGCAGTGCGAGCGAAGTCTTCCACCGGGCATAGGTCTCATCGGGGTTCGTCGACGCGTCCCCGCCAAGTAAAAGTGTGGGCAGGGTGGTGGCTTCCATCACTTTTTCCATGTGGTCCACGGCCGGCAATTTCAGCCAGGTATAGGCCGAACTGTTTCCCAGTGCGGTGGCAATTGCTGTGGAAGTTATGGCCGCCTCGGGCGTGAGCTGATTGGTGAACTTGCCATTGGTCCGCACGTTCATGAAAGGCTCCAACATGATGGGGACCCGGGCGGCGGCGGCCGCGCTGACCATTTGGCTATTGGCGGTCATGGTGTTGAGTGATCCCCCTTCGCTTAAATTGATGCGCAGCAGGGTCTTAGCGAAATCCAGTCGATCGCGCACGATGGAGGGGATGTCATAGGCGGTCATCCGGTCATCCATCTCAAATGAGGAACCGGCTAGGCCACCCCGGTTGAGGGAACCGACCACAATTTTGTCATCGAGCAATCCCAGCAGCGCGAGATCGTCGATAATGTCAGGGGTTCCCAAAACGCCGTCCACCCCCGGATGAGTCAGGGCAACAGCAAGGCGTTCTAGCAGGTCATAGCGGTTCGCCATAGCTTCGGCGTCATTGCGCACTTTTAATGCTCCGCGCGCGGGATGGTCTGCGGCAATAATGAAGATTTGCTCGCCGGTTAACACTTTGCGGGTGCGTCGCGCCGCGTATACCTCGGAAATTTTGTGGGGTGCTGACGCCCGGATTTCGCGCAACTTAGCGAAAGCCTGGGGGGTGAGGATCTGCGTTGTGGTCATTTGCCCTGCCCCAATTCGGTAAGTACGGCGGATATCTCATCGGTCGTGGGCATCGCTGAGGCGCATCCGCGTCGAGTGGCCACGAGTGCGCCGGCGATATTTGCAAAACGCAGGGTGTCTTCAAGGTTCCATCCCTGCAAAAGGCCGTTGACTAGAGCCCCGCCGAAACTGTCGCCGGCGCCGAGCCCGTTTACCACCTCTACGGGATATGGCGGGACGGTGACGGTTTCATCAGCGGTTTTTGCGAGCACACCGTTCGGGCCCTGTTTAACGACTGCGAGTTTTACGCCGCGTTCCAGCAGCGCATCTGCAATGCGCATGGGCTCCGTTTCATTTACGGCCACCTCGCACTCCTCGAGGTTCCCAACCGCAATCGTTACCGACTCCAGCGCTTTTTGTACCTGCTTGCGCGCTGCCTCTTTGGATTCCCAAAACATCGGGCGGTAATCGAGATCAATAATGGTGTGCTCAGCGCGGGCCCGTGCCTTAAGCGCGTCGAAGTGGGTTTGCCGCGAGGGCTCTTCTGAGAGTCCGGTGACTGTAAACCAAAAGACTTTTGCGTTTTTTAGCGCGCTCAAATCCAGGTGGGAGGACTCAACGTTTAAGTCTGGCGCCTTGGGGAAGCGGTAGAAGTAGATGGGGAAGTCATCAGGCGGGAACATTTCACAAAACGTCACCGGAGTGGGATTCGACTCGTCCACAAAAATATGGGACGCATCA
>JAJYRW010000159.1 GCA_021793895.1 Actinomycetes bacterium | reverse complement strand
CGCCTCGGTCGAAGCCTCCCTCCCGGCTCCCAATCACGCGCACTATGCCGCCTCGAAGGCGGGCGTAAAGATGCACGCCCGCGCGGCAGCGCTCGAGTTAGGACCGCATAAAATTCGCGTCAATACAGTCTCACCCGGACTCATAGACCGCGGCGATTTAGCTCAATCCTGGCCCCAGGGCCGCGACTCATGGATGCGCGCCGCCCCGCTGGGACGAACCGGGACGCCGGAAGATATCGGCGATGCGTGTGTGTTTCTAACCTCACCCCTGGCACGCTGGATTTCCGGGCATGATCTGGTTGTTGATGGCGGTATGTCCGCCGTGCCTGCTTGGTAAGAAACTCAAAAAGGAGCACTCGTGCGCGCAGAAACTCGGCTCGTGGGGGCCACGATCGTCACGCAGGACGCCAACAACACGGTAATTGCGGACGGCGAACTGGCCTTTGACGCCTCCGGCGTCATCACGTACGTTGGCCCGCGTCGGGGCCCGGTAGGCGCTGACGGCCAGGACTTATCCGGTCATATTTTGATGCCGGGCCTGGTCAATGCCCACACCCACTCGGCGATGACGCTCATGCGTGGCAGCTGTGATGACTCCGACTTGGCGACCTGGCTGGGCGTCGTCCAGTCCCTGGAGCAACACATCACAGCCGAGGATGTGCTTATCGGGCTGCGCCTGGCCATGGTCGAAATGATTCGGACCGGCACCACGACTTTTGCCGATATGTACCACTGGGATTCCGCGCTGCTCGCCGCAGTAGTCAACGCCGGGATGCGGGTCGTGGCAGCCCACGCGGTCTTCGATTTTGCAGATATTGGCTTCTCGACGGTGAGCCCCATGAACGGGCGCGAAGGCCTAGATCACACCGAGGCACTGGCGGCCGAGTTCGCGGGCGAGAAGTTGGTCCGCGTGCGCTACGGACCGCACGCCCCGTACACGTCGTCGCCCGAGATGCTCACCGAAGTCGCGCGGCGGGCTGAAAAGCACGGGCTCGGCATCGAAATTCACCTCGCCGAATCGGCCTTTGAGGTTGAACAGAACCTCAAAAATTACGGGTGCACACCGATCGTCCACGCCGACCGCGCCGGTCTTTTCGCGGTACCCACGCTCGTGGCTCACGTCGTGCATCCCACGGAAGAGGAGATCGAAATCCTCGCCCAGCGCGGCGCCGGAGTTTCCCACAACCCGGTCTCCAACCTAAAACTCGGTTCCGGCATTGCCCCCTTGGCCGCGCTGCGAGACGGCGGCGTCCTCCTGGGGCTGGGCACCGACGGCGCAGCGAGCAATAACGATCTGGACCTGTTCGAAGAGATCAAGACCGGATCGCTCATTCATCGCGGCGTGGCCCAACAACCAGACATCACCGCGGGCACCGATCTGCTGCGCATGGCAACTGCCACCGGCGCGGCCGCAGTTGGTTTCCCGGAGGTTGGGGTGCTTGAGCCCGGCCGCTGGGCAGACGTCATTGCGCTGCAAACCACGTCCTCGCGCGCCACCCCGATGTTCTCCCCCACCGCATTCTTGAGTTTCGCCGCCCGCGGCTCCGATGTCTCCGATGTCTTCATTGGCGGGCAGCAAGTTCTTGCCGCCGGCAAACTCACGACGCTCGACGAAGACAGCATCCGCGCGGAAGCGGCGGCAGCATCTGCCCGCTTGCAGCAATTAGCAGAAGAGAATTCTTAAATGGCGCCCATCGGGATTATTGGCGGTTCCGGTCTCTACGAACTCCTGGACGACCCGCGCCACGAAACGGTCGAAACTCCCTATGGCGCACCCTCATCCCCCATCTCGGTGGGCACCATCAACGGCATTGAGGTGGCTTTTTTGACCCGCCACGGCAAAGGCCATGCCGTTCCGCCCCACCTGATTAATTACCGGGCGAACTTAAAAGCCTTGGTGCAACTCGGCGTCCAAACTTTAATCACCTCTTCGGTGGTGGGAAGCTTGCGCGCCGACTACGCACCCGGCCACTTCGTACTCACCGATCAGTACGTCGACCGCACCACGGGCCGCGTCGACACGTTTTTTGAAGGCCCCGAAGTGGTGCACGTTTCCCTCGCGGAACCGTACTGCCCGAACCTGCGGAAAGTAGCCCAGGACTCCCTATCGGACCTGAACGAAACGTTCCATCCCACCGGCACCTCGGTCGTCATTCAGGGCCCAAGGTTTTCTACCCGCGCCGAATCCCAGTGGTATCAAAAGATGGGTTGGGATGTGCTGTCCATGACGCAGCACCCCGAAACCGCGCTCGCACGCGAGCTCGAGATGTGCGTGGCAAATATTTCGTTCGTCTCCGACCTCGATGCCGGGGTGCCGGGCGTGCAAGACGAACCCGTTACCGCCGGCATGGTGTGGCGCACGGTCGCCGAGGGCCAACCGCGCATCAAGGCCGCGCTGGGCGAGATCGTCAGCCGCGTGCCCGATCTAAGCCACTGCGCGTGCCGCAGCGCCTTGAGCGATATCTAGATTGCCAAGACGCAGCGACACCTTCCTTTAGGCAATTAGTGCGCGCAGTCCGGCGGTAATCGTGCCGGCCACGGCCTGGTCCACAATTTCGCGGAACGGTTCATAGCCGGCCATCGACTCATCCTCGGCGGCCAGCGGGTTGCCGTCAATTGCCAACACGGCGCCCGCGGCGACGCGATTAAGGCTTGCAACGGTAAACAGCCCGGCAACTTCCATTTCTACCGCCATGACGCCCGCGTCCCGCCACATCGGCTGGTCATTGGGCAGCACGGGTGAGGGATAGAAATTATCGGCCGTCAACACAATTCCGTTGTGCACGTTCAAACCGCTATTCGCCGCGGCAGTCCGCAGCGCCAGGGCAACGTCCAGGTCGGAGATCGCGGGGTATTCCAGCGGAACCAGGCGCGCAGATAATCCCTCGGCGCGCACGGCCGCGGTGGCGACCACAATGTCACCGTCCACGACATCGGGTTGGAGACCACCCGCCGTCCCTACGCGAATAATGCGCTCCACCCCGGCACGGCACAGTTCCTCAAAGGCCGCCGCGGCTCCCGCCGATCCCACGCCGTGCGAGACCACCGAGACAAGTTGCCCCTCATATTCGCCGGTGTAACTTACGTATTCGCGATTTGCGCCCACGCGGCGCGCATTTGTTAGCTGCTGGGCGATGCGTTCCACCCGGGCGGGATCGCCGGCGACCAGCACGCGCGGGGCCAGGTCAGAAACCTTGACCTGAATGATGGGCAGAGTGTCTTCGGGATTGAGGCGGACAAGCGTCACGGGGGAGGCCTTTCGTTAAGTCGTTCGGGTGTATTGCGCAATGATTTTTTCGGCGTGCGGGAAGCGCTCTGTGAGGGCGGCGCGGTCGGCAAGCCGGAATTCTTCCCACATGAAGCCCGGAGCCATGGTCGTGCCCACCAGCGTCCAGGCGCCCGTGCTGCGGGATCCGTGCCACGCGCCCGGGGGAACCACGTACTGCGGGTGCTGGCCACCCAGCACGTCGGGCCCGACCACCGGTTCCTCCACACGCCCATCGGGGTTGATGATCGCGAGTCGGAGGGGGTCACCGGCATACCAGTGATATACCTCGGCCGAGTCGAGTTGATGCAGGGCCGAAAACTCGGGAGCGGCCAGCAAATAATAGATCGCAGTTGAAAACTGATCCTGATGATTTTGGCGATACAGCCCGCCCTCACGCGGCAGAGGTTCCAACTCGAGCGCTTTCACGTACGCGGCGGCCTCGGGCGGCAACTCGCGGGAATGTTTAGACATGGATTACGTCACCTCGGCAGATACGGATCCTCGTCGAAAATATTTAGCTGCGAATAGCAGTGCCACCAGGGTCACGACATAAGGTGCGGCCTCGGTGATCTGGGCCGGGAGCCCGTAGGCCTGGAACCGGTAACCGATGGCTTCGGCAAATCCGAAGAGCAGTGCGGCGCCCAGGGTCGCGATCGGGTTGGCCCGAGCCAGCATCACGGCCACGACCGCAATCCAGCCACGACCTGCTGACATGTTCTCAGCAAACTGCACGACGTTGCCCAGCGCGAGTTGAGCGCCCGCTAGCCCGGTCAAAACACCTGAGGCCAGCAGCGCGAGATAGCGATACTTTGCGGGGTTAACCCCCAGGGTCTGCGCCGCGACGGGCCGCTCGCCGACGCCGCGCAGGCGTAAGCCCACCGGGCTGTGGAACAGCACAATATGAATTAGAGGCACCAGTAACAGTGCGAGGTAGCCCAGCGGGGTCAGGTTGAACAGGGCCCGGCCGATCCAGGGAATCTCAACCAGACCCGGGATCGCGATCTTCTTCATGCCGATAATGCCGGGGTCGTTAAAGACGCCCTGGGTGTTAAACAGGGCCACCAGCAGGAAGCTCGTTATGCCCACCGCGAGGATGTTCATGGCCACGCCCAGCACGATCGGTTCGGCCCGGCGCGTGATCGACCCGAATGACAATATGAGCGAAAACGCCATGGAAGCAAGCACGGCAACGAGGACGCCGACCAGGGCCGAACCACTGAAATATGATCCCGCGACAGCGCCGAAAGCGCCGACGAGCAGAAGGCCCTCGAGCGCGATGTTGAAAATTCCGGCGCGCTCACAGATCAAGCCGCCCAGCGCCGCCAACAAGATCGGAATCAGGGCGCGCACCACGGATTCTATGAGGGCGCCGTCGATTAAACTCCCAAAGTCCATCAGACTCGCCCCACTTCTTCTTCGGCCTGGTCATGCTCCATGCGGGCTTCAACCAGTTCGCTTCTCGTTGTCCGTTTTCGCACCGGGATATGTACCCGGAAT
>JAJYRW010000158.1 GCA_021793895.1 Actinomycetes bacterium | reverse complement strand
GAGTCGGGCTAATAGCTCAAGGGGCAAGCGGCTGGATGCAAGTACTGCTGTTAGGCCTCGTGGCAATCGCGCTCGTCATCGAAATTTTATTTGCACGCTTAACGTGGCAATACACCCGCGCCATTCGCGCGCCCGAGTTCGTGCCCCAGGTGGCGCAACTTGTTGACATTGCTGACTTGAGCGATGAACTGTGGGACCGTCTGCGGGGCACGGCAAATCAGGGAAGAGGCGCCAAGCGGCTCCAACGCCTGTGGGCCCTATGGCGCACGCCCAGTTTCCTAAGCGATCGCATTGAGAACTTACGTTACGTGCGCCCCTTCGTGCCGCCATACATTAACTTCAACATCAGACTCACGGTTGTTCAGTTTTGGATGGTGGTATTTATGTGGGGCTTGCTAGTGATCACGATAATTGCCCGACTTTCCGGAACGCTGTAATTCCGCTTTCCGGAACGCTGTAACGCCGCCACTTTCGCACCGAACCCGAACCGCGCCGTCCATAGTGTGAGACGGAGTTCTCAGTAAGTGGACCTGGCGCGATATAGTTTTCTCATGACTTCAAACGTGCGGCTAGCAGTAATCCCTGGTGACGGAATTGGCGAAGAAGTAACCCAAGAGGGCCTGAAGGTTCTCGAAGCTGCGATTGCGGGCAGCGGGACTTCTATTGAAACCACAACGCTTAATCTGGGCGCTAAGCGCTGGCACGAAACCGGCGAAACGCTCACAGATGAAGATTTAGCCACCATCCGGGAGCATGACGCGATTTTATTGGGCGCGGTGGGGGATCCGCACGTTCCCTCCGGCACGTTGGAGCGCGGCCTGCTCCTACGTCTGCGCTTCGAACTTGATCACTACGTCAATTTGCGGCCCTCACGCCTGTTTCCGGGCGTGAAGTCGCCCCTTGCCGAACCGGGCGAGGTGGATTTCATTGTTGTGCGCGAGGGCACCGAGGGCTTGTACGTGGGCAATGGCGGCGCGATGCGGGTGGGCACCAAGAATGAAGTCGCCACCGAAGTTTCAGTCAACACCGCCTTTGGTGTCGAGCGCGTGGTGCGCGATGCGTTCGCGCGTGCTGCCCGGCGCCCCCGCAAAAAATTGACGCTGGTGCACAAACACAACGTCCTTGTACATGCCGGGCACCTGTGGCGGCGCATTGTCGAAGAGGTCAACGCGGAATTCCCCGATGTGACCACCGACTACCTACACATCGACGCGGCCACGATTTTCATGACGACCGACCCATCACGCTTTGACGTCATCGTCACTGACAATATTTTTGGTGACATCATCACCGACCAGGCCGCCGCTATCACCGGCGGCATCGGACTTGCCGCTTCGGGGAACATCAACCCCGACCGCACCAGTCCCTCCATGTTCGAACCCGTTCACGGTTCGGCGCCCGACATCGCCGGTCAAGGCAAGGCAGACCCCACCGCGACCGTGTTGTCTGTTGCACTTCTCTTGGACCACTTGGGGCTGGCGGAACAGTCTCGACGCGTCGAAGATGCCGTCCTGGCCGACCTGTCAGCACAGGCGGAACAGGGCTCGAAGGAACGCACCACCGCCGAAATCGGCACCGAAATTGCCGCCCGGGTGACCGGCGCCTGATCCTTAACAGACTCCGTTTGGCACCCGGGCCGAATTCACCGGTAACGTCAGTTAGACACTTGCTGGAAGGCCCGAACTTATGAGTACGACGACTCCCGTCGAGCGCGTAGACGATTTAGCGGCGGCCGCTGCCGCTTTTCCGGTTCAAAAACACCCCGCGCCGCTGCCCGCAGTTGAGCGCGAAAAGGTAACGGCTGAACCAAAATTTGGCACAGTGTTCACCGATCACATGGCTCGCGCGCGATGGACGCGGGAAAGCGGATGGACTGACCGCCGGGTTGAAGCCTATGGCCCGCTAGAAATGGACCCCGCCACTGCAGTATTGCACTACGCCCAAGAAGTGTTTGAGGGCCTAAAAGCCTACCGCCACGCCGATGGTTCAATCTGGTCATTTCGGCCTGAATCCAATGGCGCGCGCCTGGCAATTTCGGCCCGTCGCCTGGCGCTACCAGAGCTTTCGATCACCGATTTCATGGGCTCCATCGCCGCGCTAGTTTCCGCTGACCGCCAGTGGGTACCGGCAGGGGAAGACGCGAGCTTGTATTTGCGCCCGTTTATGTATGCATCGGAAAAGTTCATTGGAGTGCGGTCCTCAAATGAAGTTGAATACCTAGTTATTGCTTCTCCGGCGGGGCCGTATTTCTCCGGCGGGGTGCGTCCCGTTTCCATCTGGGTGGCCCAGGATTATCACCGCGCCGGCCCGGGCGGCACTGGAACCGCCAAGTGTGGTGGCAATTACGCCGCAAGCCTGCTGCCGCAGCAAATCGCGGCTGAACAGGGATTCGATCAAGTCTGCTTCCTGGATGCAACCACGAACTCCATGGTTGAAGAGCTGGGCGGAATGAACATTTTCGCCGTGTATGAAAACGGTCAAATCGTCACGCCGGAACTTAGCGGCACGATTTTGGAGGGCATCACCCGTTTCTCAATCATCCAACTGCTTGTCGATGACAATCGCGAAGTTGTGGAAAAGCCCCTGGCCCTTGGCACGCTGCAAGACGACATCGCCTCTGGGGCAATCAGTGAGGTGTTCGCGTGCGGAACTGCCGCGGTCGTCACCCCGATCGGCCGCCTCGCCGGGGCCGAGTTCGACTTAAAAATTAGGGACGGCGACCCGGGCCCGGTCACAATGCAAATCCGGGAGCATCTCACCGATATTCAATACGGTCGGGCGGCCGATCCGTATGGCTGGATGCGCCGGTTGGCTTAGCGTCGGTTGGTGGCGGGGAAGGGCGCGGTAAAGCGGGATGCAACGCGCCACGGCGCCCCGCTGCGGGCAGCGGCGTAAATGTTGTGGCATTATGTACCGCGTGAGCCACCAGTTCATTATTATGTAAGCGCGCAGGACGCAACCCGTCCCAGCGCGCTAACCTCCCATGCATTTTCTGGGAGGTTTTTTTATTGCAGTCCGAATCGGTAACGGAGAAGACCGTGTTCCACGTTTATGACACAACTCTGCGCGATGGTGCGCAACAAGAAGGAATGAACCTCTCAGTGGCGGACAAGCTCGCTATTGCACCGCTCATTGATGAGTTAGGCGTGGGATACATTGAGGCCGGCTGGCCCGGCGCCGTCCCAAAGGACACCGAATTCTTTGCGCTGGCGGAAAAAGAACTGGAACTAAAGAACGCCACCCTCGCCGCCTTTGGGGCAACCCGCAAGGTCGGCGGTTCCGCCCACTCCGATCCGCAGGTGCGGGCGCTGCTCGATTCCGGCGCGCCGGTCATCACATTGGTAGCGAAATCGGACATCCGCCATGTGGAGCGGGCGCTACGTACCACGGGCGAAGAAAATCTCGCGATGATTTCCGATACGGTTCAGTTCCTTGTGGGGCAGGGGCGCCGCGTTTTCGTCGACGCCGAGCACTTCTTTGATGGATTCCGTTTTGACCCCGCATACACCGCCTCCGCGCTTCAGGCTGCCCTCGATGCGGGCGCCGAAGTTGCCGTGTTGTGCGACACGAACGGCGGCATGCTGCCATCGTGGGTCACCGAAATCGTGGAAGATCTAAAATCCCGCCTCACTGGTGAATTCAATCTGGGCGTGCACGCCCACAACGACACGGGCTGCGCGGTAGCGAACTCGATGGCCGCGGTTGATGCGGGCATCATGCACGTACAGGGGACCGTCAACGGTTATGGGGAGCGCACTGGAAACGCAGACCTCATCACGGTCGCGGCCAATCTGGAACTCAAATACGGGCGCGAGATGCTCGTAAATGGTGGGCTGGCCGAATCCACCCGGCTTGCCCACGCCATCTCGGAGATCACCAACATTGCACCATTTACGCGGCAGCCCTACGTGGGGGCCAGCGCGTTTGCGCATAAGGCGGGCCTGCACGCTTCCGCCATTAAGGTGGATCCGGACCTTTATCACCACACCGATCCCCGCAACGTCGGCAATGACATGCGCATGCTGGTCTCCGACATGGCCGGACGGGCAAGCATCGAACTCAAGGGCAAAGAATTCGGCATCGATCTAACGGGCCAAAACGAGTTGCTCACCAAGGTCACGCAGCGGGTGAAGGCCGCCGAGGCCGAGGGCTACACCTTTGATGCCGCAGATGCCTCATTTGAACTGCTCCTGCGGGAAGAGCTCGAGGGGCAGCGCATGGACTTCTTCCAAACCGAATCCTGGCGTACCATCGTCGATACGGTTCCCGGCGACCCAACAAATGCCAACGCCGAAGCCACCGTCAAAATGCATGTGGGTGGCAAGCGCGTCGTCGTTACGGGCGAGGGCAACGGGCCGGTCAACGCCCTGGACTACGCTCTGCGCGCGGCGCTGACCCCGACCTACCCCGAACTTGAGCGCTTTGACCTAGTTGACTTCAAAGTGCGGATTCTCGATACGGAACAGGGGACCGACGCCGTCACCCGCGTACTGGTCGAGACCGTGGATAACGAGGACGATGTCACCTGGCGCACCGTGGGGCTGGGCCCAGACATCATCGAGGCCTCGTGGGAGGCCCTGGTTGATGCGGTTGTTTACGGACTGATGCGCCTGGGGATTGAAAAGCGGGGTTAACAACATGTTGACAAACAGGCAGTTCGAAAAGCTTTAGATAGTCCCCTTATTATTGCCGACCGTTTTCACTACATGCGCCAGGTATACTGGGCGTTAGATGAAGTTCGTAGAGAGGTCCAGCATGAAATGAGTAAGTC
>JAJYRW010000157.1 GCA_021793895.1 Actinomycetes bacterium | reverse complement strand
GCCGCTGGCTGGAGCACAGTTAGCCCTGGCCACCGGGAGCCATAGCGGCCAAAGCCGACATGTCGCCGTCCTAAATCAAATTCTGGACCGCGCTGGTCTGACACCAGCCGCTTTGGCCTGCCCTCCCGATCTGCCCGGACACGAAACTACCCGCCGCACCCACCTGGCAGCTGGAGGGGAGGCAGAACGGGCGCGCATGAACTGCTCGGGCAAGCACGCGGCGATGCTTTTGACGTGCGTGATCAATGATTGGGATACCGCGAGTTACTTGGACGCTAATCACCCGCTGCAGCGGCAGATCGCGGCAACAATCACGGAGATGACTGGCGCGAAAATCCAGCACACCACCGTTGACGGGTGCGGGGCTCCATTATTTTCCACCACGACTTGGGGCCTGGCGCGAGCGTTTCAAAAACTCGCCTTGGGCCAAGTCGGAACACCAGAACACGCAGTTGCACAGGCGATGGGCGACCATCCGTTCTTTGTGGCCGGCGATGAGCGGGCCGACACCGACGTGATGGGCATGATTCCGGGGCTGATTTCCAAGGGCGGCGCCGAAGGCGTCTTGGCCATGGCAGCAAAAGATGGAACAGCGGTAGCGCTCAAAGTCCACGACGGGAATGCGCGCCCGGCCACTTTGGTGGCGCTGCGCGCGTTGGAAGCCAGCGGCGTTGACGTTACGAAAGCGGCGCAGCTGCTGGATTTACCCGTTTTGGGCGGGGGTGTGCGCGTGGGCGAAATCGCGCTCGGTCAGGATTTGGTCCACGCGCTCGCGGCGGTGGCGGGCTAGTCCTCTTCGAATGCGGTCTTCATACAGCGCATCGCGGCCAGGGTTTTGGGAACACCGATATAGGGCATGAGGTGGACGAAGCATTCGGCGACTTCTTCCTTGGTCATGCCCGCTACGTCGACTGCAGTTTTGATGTGCCCGGTTAGTTGCGGTTCAGTTCCACCCATCGCCGCGAGCGCTGCCATGTTCAACATTTGGCGATCACGTAATTGCAGGCCTTCGCGCTGATAGGTGCCGCCAAATACCGCGCCCACTACCCAGTCCGAGGCGCCCGGAGCGAACTCATCGAGCTGGTTTTTCCACGCAGCAGCGCCTTCTGGTGTCTGGGTTTCTTCGACAAATTTCTGCCCGGCGTCCATGCTCAAATCCATGATTTTCCTCCGTTAACGATCTAAATTGATACCGGGATTCACGGTAGCAAGGTCGCTATAGTGTCTTGCGCATTCGGCTCCGGTGGCTGACTTGGGCGCATCGGACAGGGAAGAATGATCATTGTGCCCACTTCAAAGCGCCCCACGCCGCGACCGCCCCACGACGATTCGTTGTTCGGCGATGCGCAAGAAATCTCTGCGGGTATTGGCGCGGGAAGATTGTCAGCTGAAAAGGTGCTTCGCGCGTCGTTTTTGCGTATCGAGGGAACGGAGCGGCAGTTAAAAGCCTGGGAGTACGTAGATTTTTCTGGAGCTCTTGGTGCCGCGCGCCAGATCGATAGCGAGCGCAAGGCCGGCCACCGGCTGGGCCCGCTGGCGGGAGTGCCAGTTGCGGTCAAAGACGTTATTGATGTGGCAGGCATGCCAACGGGCGCTGGTTTTGCGCCTTTTCGGGACCGGATGGCAAGCGCCGATAGCGAGATTATTAGAAAGTTGCGCAAGGCCGGAGCGGTCGTGGTTGGCAAAGTGGCAACCGCCCAGTTTGCTGCCTTTGATCCACCCGGGACGGTCAATCCCTGGGATGCGAGTCGCACACCCGGTGGCTCGAGTACGGGTTCAGGTGTTGCGGTGGCTGCGGGCCACGTTCCGCTCGCGTTGGCGACGCAAACTGGTGGATCAACACTGCGACCGGCGGCCTATAACGGAGTCGTTGGTTTTAAACCGAGCTTTGGCCGCATCTCGACGCGGGGCGTTTTCCCTGTCGCTCCGAGCCTGGATCATGTTGGCGTTATCGCCAGATCGGTGGCTGATTGTGAGGTCTTTGCGGAGGTTGCAATGCCGGGCTTTAAAAAAGCGTGCTCCTTCGGGCCGCCGCGCATCGGCATTGTTTCTGGATCCGCTTTATCGGTGCGTGATGACGTCTTCGCCGCTACCAATGCGGCTATCGCGGAGCTGCAAAAGGCCGGCGCTGAAATTGTCCCTGCGCGCCTTCCGTTTTCGCTTGATGAGCTCGCTGAGAGACACGGGATCATCATGGCGGGCGAACTTTGGGCGGCGCACCGCGAGCGCTTTGCGAAATCGAGCGAATTTTATGGCCCGCAACTCACTGAGCGGCTCCGTCAGGCACAAAATATCTCCAAAGAAGCGCTAAAGATTGCTCAGCGCAAACGGCAAGCGGCGATAGGGCTTTTCGACCAATTATGGGAAGACATCGACATTTTGCTGCTGCCCGCCGTCCCCGAAGCGGCCCCGCCGCGCCGCACTACCGGCTCCTCGCGCCTGCTTGCGCCGTTCAGTCTGATCGGTGCGCCCAGTGTTGCAATTCCTGCCGGGTGGCTGGGCGAAATGCCTCACTCGGTCCAGCTGGTTGGTGCCAGAAACCACGATGCCGCGCT
Source organism: Actinomycetes bacterium (assembly GCA_021793895.1). Next base: position 2,225 of record JAJYRW010000157.1, on the reverse strand, counting down.
GTTATCGCACGCCAGGTGGTGTGCGGGCGTTCTGGGAACGCCTTTTTCGCGGCCGTCAGCATCTTCCTGACTGAGCACAAGCAGGATGCAAAAATTCCCAGCAAGTTTGGACAAACCCGAGGTCATACTTGCGTAACGCGAGGACATCCACAAGTTCATCTGAGCGATACGCACCGAGAATCTTTGGACCATCTAGCAAAGGGTTCAGGCGAGCCATTGGATAGCTCTAGAGCTTGGCCGGAAACCCCGACGCCTCGGCCGCGGGCCGGCCGCGAAAAACGGCGTATCCCCTTAGACTCGAGGCACCCGTCGTTTTGCATGGAGGAACAATGAAGTATCTAAATCTGCCCGGAGTCGCCCACCCTTCCTCGAACATCATTTTGGGGCTCATGCGCATCTCAGACAAAACGGACGAAGAGATTCGTGCTCTTTATGAGACCGCCCGCGAGAACGGGATCAACTTCATCGACCATGCCAATATTTACGGCGGGAATAACCTGTGTGAACGCCGTTGGGCAGAAGCTGTACAGCCCTCATCGGCCGAGCGCGAAGAAATTATTATTCAGACCAAGGCCGGAATTGTGTCCGGTGACATTACCCACTTCGACTTCTCCTACGACACACTCGTGACAGAAGCCGAAAAGTCATTGCAGGCTTTGAACACCGACTACATCGACATCTTTTTGTTGCACCGTCCCGATGCGCTGGTCGAGCCGGAAGAAGTTGCTCGGGCTTTCGACCATCTCGAGTCTTCGGGCAAGGTGCGCGCGTTCGGCGTATCGAACCAAACCCCGCGCCAGATGGAACTGCTGCGTAAATATGTAAAGCAGCCTCTCATCGTGAACCAAATGCAACTTTCAATCACGCATTCCCCGATCATTGCCGAAGGGGTTGCGACCAATATGCTCGCCGAGAGCCAGTCGATCACCCGCGACGGTGGCGGGATCCTCGATTACTGCCGCCTGACCGATACAACTGTGCAGGCGTGGTCCCCGTTCCAGAAAGGTTTCTTCGACGGAGTCTTCCTGGGCGATCCCGAGTTACCGGAACTCAACGGGGCAATAGACCGCATCGCCGAAAAATACGGTGTTACCAACACGGCAATCGCTGTTGCGTGGATCACGCGCCACCCCGCCAACATTCAAGTCGTGCTCGGCACCACTACCCCACAACGGGTGACCGATGCCAGCGCCGGATCAGACGTTCCCCTCACCCGCCCGGAATGGTACGAACTCTTCCACCACGCTGGTCATTTAATCCCGTAAGCGCTTGCCTCATTCCAACTGCGATGCAGGAAGTCGTCGCAATGGTTCAGGCGGCAACGACAGTGACGAAACCATCCAAGCCAAGGAAATCATCGACGTTGCGTGTGAGCACGACTGCACCGTGTGCGGCTGCAGTCGCCGCGATCATCAAATCGATCGCCCGGCCCCGCACCAAGCGACCTCCCGATAAGACAAGCCCGCAAGCCGTCTGGTAAGCGTCCGCTGCCGCATCGTCAAAAGGGATCCCTGGGCCGAGGACCGCCCGCAGCCGACTCATTCGAGATTCACGGCGCGCTCGCTCGATCGGATCTGCGACCTTACGAACGCCGTAGCCCAGTTCGGCCCACGACAACGAAGAGACAGCCACCTTATAGTCGCTGTGCGAGAGCGCCTCCGCGACGAGCAAATTCGTGTCTAAGACCGCCTTCACCCTGCGCCCTCCCACGGATCTACTACATCGACATTTGCGCGTTCAGTAGCAATCTCCTGTGCCCACGCTTCGTCTGCACCGAGTTCACACAGCAAAGAGTTAATCTCGGCAGCCGGAACCCAGTTCGGCTGCCGACGAAATGCAACCTCTGCAATCGGCTCGCCATGATCGGTGATCGTGTAGGTGGCACCAGCTTTAACCTCGCGAAGCATTCGCGTCGGATTCTGCCGCAACTCGCCGATACTGATTGTCTTGGACATGTGAACCTCCTTTCTAGACAATAGTCTAGGCTCATCCCCGATAGCCGTTCATGCCGACGGCTGGCCTTTCGGCGCCTTCTGTCTAGGCTTCGTTCTTCGCGGGCGGAGATACCTTTCTCGCAATCCCAAGTAGGCTTACGGCCGCCATCTGCTGATGTGCTGAAAGCAGTTCGGACCGCTCTTAATAGTGGCCAGCCTGCCGGGCCGGCGACGCGCGAGCTGAGAGGGATGTCCACGTTATGAACAAAACGGCATCGAAGCGTTGGAAGC
>JAJYRW010000156.1 GCA_021793895.1 Actinomycetes bacterium | reverse complement strand
GGCTTCTACCTCGTCCAAGACATAGAACGGGCTGGGGCGGGCCTTGAAAATGGCTACGAGTATCGCAACTGCGGTCAGCGATCGCTCGCCGCCGGATAACAGCGAGAGGCGTTTAACCTTTTTCCCTGCAGGACGGGCTTCCACCTCGATGCCCGTGGTGAGCATGTTGTCAGGATCGGTGAGCACCAGGCGTCCCTCCCCGCCGGGGAAGAGCCGAGAGAAGACGTTCTCAAACTGCTGGGCCGTATCCGCGTAAGCGGCGGCGAATACCTTCTCTACCCGGTCGTCGATCTCCGCGACTATTGATAGGAGGTCTTCGCGAGACTTTTTCAAGTCTTGGAGTTGTTCGCTCAAAAACTTATGCCGCTCCTCAAGGGCCGAGAATTCTTCAAGCGCGAGCGGGTTGACACGCCCCAAGAGTGACATGGCACGCTGGGCTTTGCGTAACCGCTTTTCCTGATCCTCGCGCACATAGGGCGCAGGTTCGGGCTGTTCCTCTGCTTCCAGTTCGGGAACGGGGTCGGCGGGAACTAAAACATCGGGCCCGTATTCCGCCAGTAAGTCATCTGACGTCATGCCGTATTCATCTAACGCACGCTGTTGAAGTTGTTCTATCTGCAAGCGTTGTTGGGTGCGAGCCACTTCATCCCGATGGACGGCGTCGGTGAGTTGGGCCATTTCAGTGGCCAGTTCGTCAATGGTCTTACGCAAGGCGTTGATCTGCTCATCACTTTGCGCCCGCTGGGTGGCGATTTGTTCGCGCTCATCGGCGGCGCGCTCAAGTGCGTGCTCAACCTGCGTGAGCAGTTCACCGCCGGCTTCGGTGACAACGTGCGCAACTTCGGCTTGGGCTTGGCGTTTGCGGGCCCGTTCCTGCGCCCGTTGGAGTGCTTCGCGCTCGGTGACGATTGTGCGCTGCAGCGATTGTTTCCGCCCGTTTTGGGCGCGTTCACGCTCTTCCACTGTGCGGAGGTTGAGGCGCGCATCCATTTCAGCGGCTCGCTTTTGCGCGGCGATCCGGTTTAGTTCTTCCAGTTGGGATTCATCAATGTGCTGGGATTCGGTTTGCTCTGATTCGCCAGTGGCTTCAGCGGCGCGCAACCGCTCGATGCGCTGCACTAATTCGTTTTGCTCGGCTGTGAGCCTTTCTTGGGCGGTCGCGATGTGTTCGGTAATGCGATCCGCCTCGGCCTGCGCGGCGCGGACCTGCGAACCCAAGGTTCCTAATTGTTCGGCCACCGCCGCCAATTTAGCATCCGATTGGTGTAGTTGTTCTAATATCTTTTCGGCCCGTTGCGCGGCTGCCGCCTTGCGTTCGCGGAGTGCTTCTAAAGCAAAAGCAGATTTATCGCTGCGCTGGACGGCGTCGTCTAGTTGTGCGGCGGCTTCGTCGTATGCGGCCTGCAATTCCAGCACCGAAGGTGAGCCATGTGCCCCGCCGGTAGCGTGCGCGCCCGCGATCAGATCGCCATCCAAAGTCGCGGCAATGAGATCGGGGTGCCGCGAAATAACCTGCTGGGCGACAACCAAATCTGGGACGACGACCACCGCCGTGAGTGCCTTATTTACCGCCGAGCGAATCTCGGGCGGGGCGGTCACCACCGCGGCCGCTGCGTAGACATCTTCTGGCAATCCCGCGGGTGGGTCCCAAGGCTCTGTCGCCTCCAAGGTGGGGCTACCGATCAGGAATTCGGCTCGTCCCGCATCGTCATCGCGCAAGCGCCGGATTCCATCAATGGCACCGCCTAAATCCCGCACGGCTACGGCATCAGCTTGCGCCCCTAAAGCGGCAGCAATGGCATTTTCGGAACCCGGTTCGATTGTGAGCAGCGCCGCGACGGAGCCCAGGATCGCGGGTAAATCCTCGCGCATTTCCAGTAGGGCTCCCGCGCCATCTTTGCGCAGGAGCGACATATTTAGGGCTTCCTTGCGGGCCTGCCACCGGGCGCGATCAGTATTAGCGGCGGCATGCTGTTCTTCAAGAGCTCGAAGTTCTTCCTTTTCGGCCTCGAGCAACTCAGCAGCGCGTTCGTATTCGGCATCGAGATCCTCTTCGCCCTCTTCAACGCCGGCGACTGTGCTTTCTAAAGCGGTGAATTCTACTTGTGCGCTAGATTGCCGCTTTTTAACTTCGGTGAGCCGTTCTTGGAGCCTCCCAATTTCCGCCTCGGTGGCTTCAACCCGCGACCGCTGCTCCCCCACAGCCCCGGTGAGACGAGCGAGGCCTTCGCGCCGGTCCGCTACGACGCGTCGCAGCTGTGCAACTCGATTTTGCTCATCCTGAACCTGGGTTTCGGCCTCTTTACGGTCATCTTCAGCCGCGCTCAAGCGTTCCTTAGCCTGTACTACCTCTCCTTGGAGTTCTTCTAAAGTGGCGCTAACGCGCTGTAACTGCTGCTCAAGTTGTTCGATATCACGATGATTGGCGGACTCAGAGTCGGTGGTCCCCAACAGCCGGGAACGTTCCGCAGCCAATGAGATCGTGGAGCGCACGCGCTCGCGCAGACTCGAAGTGCGGTACCAAAGCTCATTCGCCTGCGCATGTGCCTGCGAGATTCCGGCGGCCGCTTCCTCAGCACTCGCGAGTTCTTGGCGGCGGGCATCCAGGGCGGTCGCGACGCTCTTTTGCCGCTCCTTCACCGCCCGTTCGTCCGCCACATCCTGTTCAAACGTGGCGCTCAACTGCGCGTAATCGTCGGCCAGCAGGCGCGCACCCGCATCCCGCAACTGGTGCTGGATCACCTGGGCCCGACGCGCCACTTCGGCTTGTTTGCCCAGCGGGCCTAGTTGGCGCCGAATTTCGGAAATAAGGTCGGTGAGGCGCGTGAGGTTTCCCTGCATCGCGTCCAGCTTCCGGAGCGCTTTTTCTTTGCGTTTGCGGTGCTTGAGCACCCCGGCGGCCTCTTCAATGAAACCGCGTCGTTCTTCGGGAGTAGCGTGTAAAACCGCGTCAAGCTGGCCTTGGCCAATGATCACGTGCATTTCGCGGCCAATGCCGGAGTCAGACAGTAATTCTTGAATGTCCAGCAGCCGCACGGGTGAACCATTGATGGCGTATTCGGATCCGCCGTTGCGGAACAGGGTGCGTGACAGCGTTACTTCCGAATAGTCGATGGGAAGTTTGCCATCGGAGTTGTCAATTGTGACGGCAACTTCAGCTCGCCCCAGTGGGGCTCGACCCGAGGTTCCGGCAAAAATAACGTCTTCCATTTTTCCGCCACGCAGAGATTTAGCTCCCTGCTCGCCTAGGACCCAGGCGAGGGCGTCTACAACATTAGATTTACCGGAACCGTTGGGTCCCACGACGCAGGTGATTCCCGGCTCGAAATTTAGAGTCGTTGCCGAAGCGAACGACTTAAACCCGCGCAGAGTTAGCGTCTTTAAATGCACTGTTTTGCCTAGTTACCTATCGGTTGCCTAGTTAGCGAGATTCGGAAACCACAGCGCGATCTCGCGCTCGGCGGATGCGACAGCATCGGAACCGTGCACCAGGTTGTGTACGACATTTAGTCCCCAGTCTCGGCCCAGGTCACCGCGGATGGTTCCGGGAGCGGCCGCGATCGGGTCGGTGGCCCCAGCCAGGGTCCGGAAAGATTCAATGACGCGCTGTCCAGTAACTACTGCGGCAACTACGGGCCCGGAAGACATGAATTCAACCAGCGGCTCGAAGAACGGCTTACCAACGTGCTCTTCGTAGTGCGCTGTGAGTAGGTCCGCATCTGCTGTGCGCATCTCGAGCGCGGAGATTTCATAGCCCTTGGCCTCGATGCGGCCAAGGATTTCGCCGATCAGCGCGCGCTTCACACCATCGGGCTTGATTAAAACGAGGGTGCGTTCAACGTCACCGTTTACCTGTGTCATGAGCCTGGAGCCTACCTATATTTCTCTTGGTTTTAACTTAACTACGCCTGGTGATGTTGAAACTGGGCCCGTTCGCGATCAATTTTTTTACCCGCTTGCTCCCCCCACCACCAGATGGCGAGAAAAACCACACCGATGATTCCGACCGCGGGCAACCAAATTGCGCAGATCAGAACCGGCACCTGCACGACCCAACCCAGCCAGTACCCCCACTCAAAGCGCAGGGTGCCGACAATCAAAATGCAGGCGAGCGCTAAACCACATCCCACTCCCCACACAATTCCCCGGGGCAGATCCGCCAATCCGTGGGCGACCAATGTGGCAAAGAACAGCACCAGCGCTTGCAGGGACAGCGTCGCGGTGGCAAACATTTTGCGTGCCGAACGCTGGGGCTTAGTCGCTTGTTCCCCACTCGTCGGGGTTTCTAATGGCACTAGACCTCCTTCTTGCCAAACAGGATCCGCGCGTGGGCTACCAATACGATGGAGCCGGTAATAACGACTCCACCACCCAGCGGACCATCGTGGGTTTCGGCCAGCGTAGCCGCCTGCTCCACCGCGTCATCAAGACGCGGGGCCACGTGCACGCGGTCTTCATCAAAAACGTCGCGCGCTATCTCGGCGAGCTCGTCGAGGGGAAGAGCGCGCGGTGAGGCCGGTTCGGTGACCACCACGTCCGAGACAACGGGCTCTAGTTCCGATAAAAACGCTTCGGCGGCTTTATCGTCCAACATGCCGATAATCGCCACGGTCCGCTCAAAATTGAAGACCTCTTCTAAAGCCGCCCCCAGGGCCGCGGCACCACCCGCGTTATGGGCGGCGTCCACAATTATTGTCGGGCTGGAGCGCACCAGCTCCAATCGACCGGGGGACGAAACGTCCCCGAATGCCTTCTCAACGACATCGCCAGCCAAGGCTCCACCGGAACCGATGAACTGCTCAAC
>JAJYRW010000155.1 GCA_021793895.1 Actinomycetes bacterium | reverse complement strand
TCAAACCTTCTTGGTTTGGAACCGACTGGCGCGACTCCGGCGCGTTAATCAAGGTGGAGGGCCTCAAAGGGTTTTGTCAGTTACAAGTTATAAGACCGTAACCAAATTTTCAGCGTTGGTCTAGTAGCAATTGTCATTGGTAGTAATACAGCGCAACCTATGATTACATGCGCTGCATCGCGTCTCGCACTTCCCCCACCAGTTCTTCGATGACGTCTTCTAGGAAGACCGCTCCGAGCAGTTCACCGCTACTTTCGTCTAGAACACGCGCAATGTGGGCACCGGTGCGCTGCATTACCTGCAGCACGGATTCGATCTCATCGGCGGGAGAAATCGAGGGCATCATCCGCACGCGCCAACTCGGTACTGGCTCAACGCGTTCGCTGCTTGTGGCGTAAAGCACATCTTTGACATGCAAATAACCACCGATGCCATCATCTTCTCTAATAACGGGGAATCGGGAGAATCCGGTGCGCGCCACTTCCCGTTCGATTTCCTCGGGGGTGACGCTATGGGAGAGACAAACTAGGTCCGCGAGCGCGACCATGACCTGGCCGGCAGCCTTATCCGAGAAGTGAATGGCACCTGTTAAGAGCCCTTCGGGATCTTCTAATACGCCTTCGGCTTGCGAGCGTTCGACAATCGAACGCACCTCATCGGCCGTGTACGCGGAAGTCACTTCGCTCTTTGGGTCGATACCGACCATCCGTAAGAAGAGGTTGGCAAGTTCGTTCAGAGCCCAGATGACGGGATTGATCATCCGCGAGAGCCAAACCAATGGGGGCCCAAACCATAAGACAGCCTTTTCAGGGCTGGAAACCGCAAGGTTTTTGGGGACCATTTCGCCGATCACGACGTGCAGGTACACCACGAGCACGAGCGCAATTATGAAACCAACAATGTGACTGGTCTCGGGCGCCAAGCCCATGGCCACCATGGGTCCTTCAACGACACGCGCGATGGCCGGTTCGGCGATCACTCCCAGCGAGGTCGAGCAAACGGTTACTCCCAGCTGCGCGGTGGCCAACATTAGCGAGACGTGTTCCATGGCCCACAGCACGGTCCGGGCCGCCCGCGAGCCCTGTTCGGCTAGGGGCTCGATTTGGGAGCGCCGCGCTGACAGCACTGCGAACTCGGCGCCCACAAAGAACGCGTTTGCGAATAACAAGAAGACAGCAAAAGGAATTGCTATAGACGGACTCATGCGTCCTCCTCTCCCCCACGATCGACGGAGCGGATACGCAATCGGTCGATACGCCGTCCTTCCATCCGTCCCACGGTGAGCAGGACCTCGCCGACCTGTATCGCATCCCCGCTGCGAGGCACGCGCCCCAATTCCGCCATAACTAGACCGCCCAAAGTTTCATAGGTAGGCGCGCTAGGAACCATCAGTTCGGTAGCTTCGCGCAACTCATCGGGCCGCAACAGACCAGGAACCGACCATGACCCATCGGCGGTGCGCAGTACGTCCCCGCGCCGGCGGTCGTGTTCATCGGCGACTTCACCCACGATTTCTTCCACCACGTCTTCGAGCGTCACTACGCCCGCGGTTCCGCCATATTCGTCAACGACTACCGCCATTTGCAGGCCCAATCCCCGCAGTTCTACCAGCAGGGGTGCGAGGCGAATCGTTTCCGGCACCCGGGGTGCATCAACGGAAAGCGCGGTAACCGGCACCTCACTGCGGCGTTCATAAGGGACGGCGATCGCGCGCCTGAGGTGCACTAGCCCCACCACGTCATCCCGCGAGTCAGAAATAACTGGGAAGCGGGAGTGTCCCGATTCTTGGGCGAGCGCAACTACATCGGCGGCGGTCTTATCGCGCTCTATGACCCGCATGCGCATGCGGTCGGTCATCACGTCCCCAGCGGAGAGATCACCCAGCGCGATAGTGCGGGTCAATAAAGAGGCCGTGTTTTTGTCCAGGGTTCCCTCCTGCGCGGAGCGTTTCACCAGCGCAGAGAGTTCTTGGGCGGAGCGGGCTCCCGATAATTCTTCGCGCAGTTCCACTCCGAAGCGGTGCAGGATCGCATTCGCGGTGCTGTTTAGGGCCAGGATGACCGGGCGCAGAGCGGCAGTAAACCCCCGCTGGACCGGGGTTACTACTATCGCGGTTGCCATCGGTGTTGAGAGCGCCAGGTTTTTGGGCACCAACTCGCCGAAAAGCATCGAAAACCCGTTGACGACGATTGCGGCAAGTCCCACGGCGAGGGGCAGAGCCGCGGCCTCAGCCACGCCCATATCTCCCAAAACGCTGGACAGTAAGCGACCGATAGCGGGTTGGCTGGTGTAGCCGAGCAAAATTGTGGTGACGGTGATGCCCACTTGGGCGCCGGAGAGTTCAGTAGAGAGCGAGCGTAGGGCTTTACCCACGCCCCGAGCCCCCCGCCGCCCCTGCTCGATTTCGCGATCAACCGCGGTGGGATCAAGCGTTACGAGTGAAAATTCCGCGGCAACAAAAAAAGCGGTACCCACCGTGAGGAAAACCCCAAAGGCGAGTAGGAGATAGTCGGTCACGCCGCCACCACCGGTCTTCGGCGCCAAAAGACGCCAGACGGACGGGACGGCCATGTAGATGAGCTCGTCATGATGAAAAAAGGTTAGGCCACTTTGTGAAATTTTCCGAGTCTTATCCGAATTTTGTGCGCGAAGCACAATATTTTCAGTTAACATCGCCTAGTGACTCAGACGAATAATGGCGTTATTGAAATAAATAACCTCACCAAACACTTCGGTACAGTCGCCGCGGTGAAGGACCTTACGTTCACGGTTGAACCTGGACACGTAACGGGGTTTTTGGGTCCCAACGGTGCTGGTAAGACCACGACGCTGCGGATGCTCCTAGGGCTTGTGCGCCCCTCCGCCGGCACCGCACTGATCGGGGGTCGTGCCTATCAAGACCTGGCCGCTCCCATGCGCGAGGTCGGCGCGGCGTTAGAGGCCGCCAGTTTCCATCCCGGTCGCAGCGCCATCAACCATCTCAAAATGTTGACCCCAATCGTTGGAGTGCCTGATAAGCGCGCAGAGGAAGTGCTCAGCCTGGTGGGGCTTACCGATGTTGCATCCCGACGCGTGGGCGGATTCTCACTCGGTATGCGTCAGCGCCTGGCCCTAGCCGGCACGCTCCTCGGTGACCCCCAGGTGCTGCTGCTCGATGAGCCGGCAAATGGTCTCGACCCCGAGGGCATCGCGTGGCTGCGGCAATTTTTGCGCATGCTCGCATCTGAGGGACGCACGGTGCTCGTATCAAGTCACATGCTCTCCGAAGTGCGTCAAACCGTCGACGAGGTCGTCATAATCTCGCGCGGTGAACTCGTACACGCCTCTTCCTTGAAGGGCCTGGCTCAACTGGCAGATCCCCACGTTCTGGTCCGCGCCGGACACCTTGAGGGTGCGCACGCCGCGTTCGCGTCGGAAGGTTGGGATGTGCGCATCGGAGAAAAGGAACCCGATCAGCTCACGATTCGCGGCGCTTCCGCCGCGCATGTGGGGGCCGCTGCGCTGCGGCATCAAATTGAATTGCACGAACTCGTCGATGCGGATGAGGGCTTGGAGGCCACGTTCCTCAAGCTGGTAAACGGCCAGCACACTGCCCAGCCCATCCCCACCGCTGCGGTTCCAACCGGGAACCCCGAAGGAGAACAACTGTGAGCACCGCAACCCTTTCGGCACCGGTATCAGGCGGGCTGACCGGAGTCATACGCTCCGAAATCCGCAAAATTCTCACCACCCGGCTGTGGTGGATCATGGGCCTGAGCCTCATGGGCTATATGGCCTTCATGGCCGCGATGATGGCCTTCGCTCTAAATTATGAGCCGACAATGGCGGGCATAACAGAAGATGTCGCGGCTCCCCAAGCCCGCGAGATCGCAACCTCCATTTACACTCTCGCCCCGGCCTTTGGTTACGTCTTCCCGCTCATAGTTGGCGCGATTTCGGTAACGGCAGAGTTCCGCCATCAAACCATCACTCCCACGCTGTTGGCTGAGCCGCGGCGCTCGACAGTGATGGGCGCAAAGTTAATTTCGGCGCTGCCCGTTGGGCTCGTGATTGGCCTGTTGGGATCCATAACCTGTTGGGCCGTCGGCGCGGGCACCATCGCGATTATGGGCGGGGAAACGTTCGCCTTCACCGGGGAAACCCTGCGCATTTTGGTGCTATCCGCGGCGACCTTAGCGATTTGGACGATGGTGGGTGTCGGGTTCGGAGCGGTAGTTCCCAACCAAATCGGCTCGATCATCATCGTCTTGGCCTTCACACAGTTCATTGAACCAATCGCGCGCATGGCGATTAGCCAGGTTGAAAAAATTGCCGGCGTCGCCAAGTTCTTGCCCGGGGCCGCCGGTGAGGCACTTGCTGGAGGCAGTTTTTACGGCACGATCTCTCCGATGGGAATGCTCTCCTGGTGGCAGGGCGGTCTCGTTCTGGTGGCATACGCGCTCGTCTTTAGCATCATTGGCCTAGTTACGACGTTCCGCAAGGATGTCGGATAACTAGTTTCCGACGAGTTTCCAGCCAATTTTGCCGCGAAGCAATGATCAGATTTTAGCCGAACATTGACGATATCCACACCGAGACTTGACCTTAATCGAGTGGTTTCGGCCCCTGCGAGATTAACTTGATGATCAAGCGAGGGTTCTTTGGGTATTTCCACTCAAAAGGTGGCTGCGCCGCGCGGCATCCCGCGTCATCACGCGCTTCCGAAAGGGCATAGGGTTGGAGCGTGGGGACACTGAATTACACACCGAGCACCATGGAAGAGGTCGATCCTCGCCGTGTCTGATCAGGCGCAGCCAAAGCCGTCACTCGCAGC
>JAJYRW010000154.1 GCA_021793895.1 Actinomycetes bacterium | reverse complement strand
TGCCCACGACCACCGCGGTCATAGTGGTGGGATTTGAATGCGTGGTCATCATCATCGCAACAATAGTCGCACCGCAAAACACCAGGGTGAGCCCGGCTCCCATGAGAGCTCCCCACACCCCGGGCACCTCGGCAACGAACCAACCCACTAGTGACCCCACGACCGCAACGACAACCGTCAGCGCCACCGCCCAGCGCAGGGCCTGACGCAAGATCACCCGCATCGCTGCCCCCGCCTCATCGGGTAGCGGCTCAAATCCGGTGGGTGCCACCGGAGATTTGTCACTCATGTTTTCGTCTTTTCTTTTGCCGGCGCTTTAGTCCGCGCGGGGCGTCGCAACAGTGAACGTAGTGGTCCTAGCGTAAGTAATAGCGCCAGAATGAATGCAAGCACCCAGATCCAAATTGCTTGACTGGGTGGCATCAAAACTAACAGCGCGGCGCCAAAGGCCCACACGGCCGTCCATAAATACATGATCACCACCGCGCCGCGATGGCTGTGCCCGAGTTCTAAAAGTCGATGATGCAGGTGCATCCGGTCGGCGTGAAACGGCGAGCGCCCCTTGCTCACCCGGCGCACCACCGAAATCAGTAAATCTGCCAAAGGGACCAACAGCACCGCGATGGGAACCAAGATCGGCACAAACGCCGGAAATAGTTCGGCCCGCGATACGACGTTCGGGTTCACTTGGCCCGTGACGGTCACCGTGGACGCGGCGAGCGTGAGCCCTAAAAACATCGCACCCGAATCGCCCATAAAAATCCGCGCGGGATGAAAGTTGTGTGGTAAGAATCCCAGACAACAACCAACTAGGGCCGCGACCACCAGCGAGGCCAGGGAAGAGAAATCACCGGGCGAGGCATCGCGCGTGAGCAGGTAGGAGTAGATAAAAAACGCCGAACCACCAATCATTGCGATACCGGCCGCCAGCCCGTCTAAACCGTCCACAAAGTTGACCGCGTTGATTGCCGTCACCACCGCGAGCACGGTGAAAACTAGTGACAAGCGCGCCGAAACCACGGTCACCCCGCCCACGGGAAGAGTCGTGAGCTGGACGCCTTTCCAGGCCAGATAGCCCGCGGCCAGCACCTGCCCCACAAACTTGGTCAGCGCATCGAGCTCCCAAATATCGTCAGCAATGCCCAAAAGGCACACCAGACCAGCTGCAACGACAATGCCCCATACCGCGCTTGAGTCGGCAAAAACGGGCTGCAAGAACGGAGTTTGGCTGGCCAAAATAATGGCGAGGGCAAATCCGCCGTACATCGCCAATCCGCCCAGCCGCGGCGTTGGCGTGGTGTGGACGTCGCGCTCTCGCACCGGAGTCATGGCCCCCACCCGCTGCGCCAGCACGCGCACCGCGGGCGTGACCAGATAGGTCACCAGCGCCGAGACGACTAATACGAAGAGATAAACCCTCATGCAGGCGGTTCCGGTTTGGGCTTGATTTCAGGGACGACTTCTTGCAACTCTTCCAGGGTAAGTGCGCCCGCGCGCAGCACGGTCAGTTCCGGACCAGTCGCGTCGATAATCGTGGAGGGCACTCCCCCGGGCGCATCGCCCGCGTCCAAGTACACGGCTACCGATTCACCCAATTGCGCCTGGGCCGCCGCGGCCGTGCGGGCCGGCTTAGCGCCGGTGATGTTGGCGCTGGATACGGCAAGCGGGCCGGTGCGTCGCAGCAGCGCCAGCGCGGCCGGGTGGTTTGGCATCCGCACCGCTACCGTGCCGTGCGTCTCGCCCAGATCCCAAGTCAAGGCCGGTTGGGCTTGGCAGATGATTGTGAGCGCTCCGGGCCAAAATTTCTCTGCCAGGGTCTGAACCGCCGCCGGCGTTTCCACGGTCAGGGCAGCCAGGGTGCGATGGTCGGGCACCAGTACGGGCGGGGGTGATTGGCGACTGCGGCCCTTGGCTGCCAATAGCGCTGCAACTCCGGCGGTCGAAAAGGCATCCGTACCGATGCCGTAAACGGTGTCGGTGGGCAAAACAATGAGCGCGCCGCGTCCAATCGCGTTAACGGCCTCGTCGAGGGCGGGACCCCAGGTTTGCGGATCGGTGCAGTCGAATAAATTCACAGCGTCTACTCTTCCACCTTGCCGTCCGAGCCGACGTACTTGGCATACAGCATTCGCGCCCGCCCGGCTAGATCGGGCAGCGTTTGGATTTCTTCCCAACATCCCCCCGCCGCAGCCAGGCGCCGCAGCGCAGCGGCTTGGACTTCAGCGTGCTCCATGATGACCACCCCACCTGGGCGCAACAGCCCTTGGGCTCGATTTAGGACGGCGCCGGGAACCTCCAGCCCATCCGTTCCCCTGCCGTAGAGCGCGATTTGGGGATCGTGCTCACGCACTTCCGTATCTACCGGCACGCTATCGGGCGGAATATAGGGCGGATTTGTAACAACTACGTCGACCTGACCGTCCAATTCGGCGAGCGTGGCGGGGTCGGTCGCATCAGCGTGGCGCAGGTGTAAGCGGGCAGCGGTTTTTCGGCCGTACCGCTCACCTAGCAAATTGTGATTGTGCTGGGCCCAGGCAAACGCCAGCTCCGACAGTTCTACCCCGTATACCGCTGCGGCGCGGGTTTCGGTCACCAGTGCGAGCGCGATTGCTCCTGATCCGGTGCACAGGTCCACTGCGATGACCGGCTCACGTGATTGCAAGGCGCCGCGAACTTCGAGCGCTTCGCCGCTGCCGGATAGAACAGTGTTTATGGCATCAATTGCGATCTGCGCCACGGTTTCGGTCTCGGGCCGGGGAATGAAAACACCGGGGCCGACAGCCAACTCCAGGTGGCGGAACGGCGCAGTGCCGGTGAGGTGTTGCAGGGGTACGCGCTGGGCGCGCTCGCGCACCAACTCGCGATAAGCGTCGTAATTTAGTTTCAGGCCGTGGCCGGTAATCAGCGCGGCGGCTAGTTCTCCGCGCGGAACTTTAAGCAGGTGCGCCGCCAGTATTTCGGCCTCGGCCCGGGGGCTGCTGATTCCGGCGGTCGTCAATTCCGCGCGGGCCCACTCAATGGCCGTTTTGAGTGACGTCGGCTCAGTCATCTCCAGCTGCCGCGAGTTTCGCCGCGGCGTCCGCGTCAATTGCGGATCGCACAACCGGTTCTAGCGCGCCGTCTAAGACGGCGTCCAAGTTATAGGCCTTATACCCCGTGCGGTGGTCGGTGATTCGGTTCTCCGGGAAGTTATAGGTGCGGATCCGCTCCGAGCGGTCAACTGTGCGAACCTGCGAGCGGCGGGCTGCTTCGGCTTCCGCATCGGCTTCTTCCTGCGCTTGCGCCAGGAGGCGGGCCCGCAAGATCCGCATCGCTGCTTCCCGGTTTTGAATCTGGGATTTCTCGTTTTGGCACGAGGCAACTATCCCGGTGGGCAGGTGGGTAATACGCACGGCCGAGTCGGTGGTGTTCACGGATTGTCCCCCCGGCCCGGAGGAGCGGTAGACATCGATGCGAATCTCATTGGGATCAATCTCAATCTCACCGGTTTCTTCCGGCTCGGGAAGCACTAAGACGCCGGCGGCTGAGGTGTGAATTCGGCCCTGGGACTCGGTTACGGGCACGCGCTGTACCCGGTGGACGCCACCTTCGTATTTCAGGTGGGCCCAGATGCCCTCTTCGGCGGGCCCGGTTCCGCGCCGTTTTACCGCAACGGTTGCGGATTTGGTCCCGCCCAAGTCCGATTCGGCATTATCAAGTATTTCGGTGCGCCAGCCCTGCACCTCGGCAAAACGCAGGTACATCCGCAGCAGATCACCGGCGAAGAGCGCGGATTCGTCCCCACCCTCTCCGGCCTTGACCTCTAAGATGACGTCCCGGCCATCATCGGGATCGCGCGGCAAAAGTAAGTGGCGTAATTTCTCAGCCGTCTCTTCGACCAGCTGTTCCATGTCTGGAACTTCGCTCAGGATTTCTTCGGCGGAATCCGGATCCTCGGCGGCCATCTCTTTGGCGGTCTCCACATCTTCGGTGGCAGCTAGCCACTCGTCATAGGCTTTGACGATGGGAGTGAGCTCGGCATAGCGCTTACCCAGCCGGCGAGCGAGGTCTTGGTCGGCATGAACGTCCGGATTAGCAAGTTGCTGCTCCAGGTCTTCGTGCTCTGCCTTGAGGGCCACGGCACTACCGAATCGAGTGGGTGCAGACATGGCTCTCCTTTTTAATCTAAAAATAATCAGGCTGATAATCAGGCAACGACTGGCACAAAACATCAGCGCCGGACGCCTCCCTCATTTTAAAGGAGACGTACGGCGCTGGAATATAAAGCTAGTTGTCGGCCTTTTTGCCGTACCGCTTCTGGAAGCGGGCTACTCGTCCACCGGTGTCCAAGATCTTCTGCTTGCCGGTGTAGAAGGGGTGGCAAGCACTGCAGACGTCGGCGCGAATTTCGCCGTCTTTCTTGGTGCTGCGAGTCTTAAAGGTGTTGCCACAGGTGCAGGTCACCGTGGTTTCCACGTATTCCGGGTGAATGTCGCTCTTCAAGGGTGCTCCTTACGATGTGACTCCGGGTCGCCAAGCGCTTATCGCTCGGGCGTGAAGCGGGGCCAGCGGTTTATTCTGCCACACGTTTAACGTATTGGCACACCTCGGTATTCCCTCCAGGACATGCCTCTTGATCTGTGACGCGCGCTAGGTCTCACTCGCCGCCGGCGACGTCACCGGTGACCAAAAACCGCATCCGCCGCGCAATTGAAACCGCCTGATCCCCGAACCGCTCTAAGTAGCGCCCGCCCAGGGTGACGTTCACGGTCTGGTTCGTGTCGCCGTCCCAACTTGGAGAAAACATGGTGGAAAATGTGGCGCGGTGCACCTGG
>JAJYRW010000153.1 GCA_021793895.1 Actinomycetes bacterium | reverse complement strand
CGCCTGGTATGGCGAAGTCGAACGCGCCGGAGCGATTGGCCGGCAGGTGTTTTGGCCTGTTCCTAACGTGGAGTCTGGTTTGGTGCGGCTCACGCGCGCGGATGCGCCGCGTACTGGCGGGGAACTAGGTGTGGAGTTGGCGGCTGGTGTGCCGCCGACGGCGCGGGAGGTTTTCGCCGTAGTCGACGCCGCTTTTGCCCAGCGCCGGAAGATGCTGCGCTCGGCCCTGGCCGCTGATTTTGGGGGAAGTGCGCGCGTGGAGGCGGCACTGAAGCGCGCGGGTGTGGATCCCACGGCCCGCGGGGAGCGTGTGGACATCGACGGCTTTATCCGAATCGCGCTGGCGCTGCGGACAAGTGCTAAAAATGCCCAGAACCAGTAGATTCCATTAAATGATGAAGATTGCGGGGATTCCCGAGGTAACGGTACGTGCACCTGGAAAAGTGAATCTTGAATTGACGGTTGGCGCGCCGGATGAGCAGGGAATGCACCCGCTAGCGACCGTGTTTCAGGCGGTTTCGGTGTATGAAGAGGTCACGGCCACGATGGCGCGGTCGGGCAGCGGAATCACCATTACCGTGGGCGGGCGAGATGCCAAGAACGTTCCCACGGATTCTTCAAACATTGTTTTTCAAGCGGCGACTAAGTTGGCGCGGGCAGCGAAATTAGTGGAGCCGGACGAGTTGCCAGATGTGGATCTTCACGTGGAAAAGCGAGTGCCGGTCGGGGGCGGGATGGCGGGCGGCTCTGCCGATGCGGCCGCGGCGCTGGTGGCGTGCAATGAATTGTGGGGTACCCGCCTTAAGCAGGGAGCGCTGGATGAAATTGCCGCCGAACTGGGCGCGGATGTGACATTTTGCATGCACGGCGGCAACGCGGTGGGCCGGGGCTATGGTGAGCAGCTGGCGCCAGTTTTAAGTTCGGGGGAGTACCACTGGCTTTTTGTATTTAGTGATATTCCGATTTCTACGGGCGCGGCGTATCGGGAGTTGGACACGCGCGAGCGGGATATTCCGCAGCCGCTAGATGTGCGCCCGGAACTGATGACCGCGCTGCGCAGTGGCGACCCAATCGAGGTGGGCGCCCAGTTGCGCAATGACTTTCAAGAAATTGCGTTGGAGGCTCAGCCGAAGATCCGCGACATTATGACTTTCGCGGAGGAACACCTCGCAGCGGGCGCGATTGTTTCGGGGTCGGGCCCCACCGTGGCTATTTTGGCCCCGTCATTATGGCATCAACGCGAACTGAAAGCCGCGCTCTTGGGCGCTGACTTCGGCGTTGAAGTGGTAGCGGCGACGGGGCCGGTGCACGGGGCGCGGGTTGTGCACGACATGGCGTGATGCTTATTCGCCCGGCCGCACGATGGACTTCAAGACTCCGGGAGTGGTGGTTGAATCCAGCGCGGCGCTGACCTGGTCAAGCCCAAAATGCCCGGTCACTAGCTCATCGAGTTTGACGTGGCCATCGGCGACCAAATTGATAGCTGTAGGCCAAGTGTTTGTATACCGGAAGACGCCGGTGAGTTGGATTTCGTTATTCATGATGGTCGTCACTGGCAGTGACATGTCATTTGCGCCCATACCCACGAGCACGGCGTGACCACCGGGGCGAACAGCCTCGATGCCGTCACGTATGGCGGACTCGACACCGGAAGCATCAATGAAGGCATCGACCTCTAGGCCGCTGGCGGATTCGTTAGCGGCGTCGAGGGTGGCGGTTGCTCCAAAGTTAGATGCCGCCGCGCACCGCTCGGTGCTGACATCAGAAATTATGACTTCTCGAACGCCAAAGGCACGCGCCACTTGAGATGTGATCAAACCGATGGGCCCGGCGCCCGCAATAAAGACGCGTTGGGCGGGGGCTAAATGGGCTTTGCGAGCAGCAGCGATTGCGACGGACAGTGGTTCCAGTAGTGCCGCTGCATCGTCACTAACTGAATCTGGAATCGCATAGGCGAAGTGCGACTGAATGGTTACGTACTCTTGAAATGCCCCGTCTGCGCCCGGCACGGCGTAGAAGATCATGTTCGGATCAAGGTTATATTCACCGCGGCGGCTTTCGACGGAGGTCGGGTCGGGGCGCTGCGGCTCTATTGAAACGCGTTGGCCGACCCGGTCCGAGGAAATATCGGAACCAACTGCAACTATCACTCCGGATGCTTCGTGACCCAACACGAGCGGATCGGTTACGACCCAGTCGCCGAGGCGGCCCTCTTCATAGAAGTGCACGTCTGAGCCACATACACCGACGCTTGCAACGCGGATCAAAACCTCGTCGGCGTCTGGCTGAGGAACGGGACGTTCTTGAAGCTCAATAGTTTTCGCTTGCGTCAGGACGCTAGCGCGCATGTTGCTAGGTATGCGAGACATAATCATTCCTTTTTACGCACCGAGTTTGCTGCACTGACGCTCGGTGTGCTGGTTTCAACGTGGAGATCTAATTCAGAAAGGATTTGTTCCAAGGCTGCCGGGTCATGAGCGAACCTTCCAAGAAAGAGGCCGTTGACCGTTTCACCAAGCGCGTCTAATAGGCCGGGCCCCGCGCCGCCTCCATAGATCACTTTGCTGTTTGCAAGACCGGGCCGATCGCGTAACCACGCGCGGATTGTGCTTGTAACTGATCGCACGTATTCGGTTGCTGCTGGCTGATCTGCGCCGATTGCCCACTCTGGTTCATAAGCAAAAATTGGAGCTATCTGGTTATTACTCGGTACTCGCTGTGTTACTTCTTTGATGAAATCGATACAGATGGCAGCGGCTTGTGCCGGTTCAACTTTTTCATTTTCGCCCACGCATATAAGGGGGACGAGGTTGTTTTCTAAAGTGAGGGAGACCTTATTTTGCATGGTTTCCATGGTCTCGCCAAAGTATTTTCGCCGCTCGGCATGGCCAATTTCGATGTGTGTACACCCGACCTGTTTTAGGGTGTGGACATTCACTTCGCCGGTATACGCTCCTCGGTCACAAGCAGCCACATCCTGTGCGCCGACGGAGACTGGGGTGTCGCTAAAGAGATCAACGAGCGTGCTTATCGAGGGGAAACTGGGAAAGACGAGAAGATTGACGTTGCCCGCCTGAACCTGTTGCGAACGGCGGGCAATATCGCGAACCTCGCTTGCCCATCGGACGGTTTCTTCATGGTCAAAGTACATTTTCAAGCTGGTTGCGATGACCATCGGTGACTTTGTTGTCATTTAGCAGCACCAAGTAGGAACGCGAATACGCTCAGCGCGCATTGCGATTCTCATATTCTGTTAAGACAGCGACCTTTTCGGCCGACGCGGAAGTCTCATCGAACCGATATCTCAGCCATTCTGTGGCGAGCTTCTTAGCCAGTTCTAATCCGATAACACGCTGGCCAAATGTCAGGATCTGCGCGTTATTGCTCAGAACTAGCCGTTCAACGGAGTAGCTATCGTGAGCTGTGCTAGCGCGGATGCCGGGGACTTTGTTGGCAGACATTGCAACGCCCATGCCTGTGCCGCAAATTAAAAGCCCGCGGTCCGCCTTGCCTTCTGCGACCATCTCTGCCGCTGTTACTGCAATTGTCGGGTACGGAGTGTTGCCTTCCGCATCTACACCGACATCGATTACTTCGGTGACATATTCATCGGCTTCGAAGATTTCTTTGATGGCTTCTTTGTATTGAAAGCCGGCATCATCTGATCCAATTACAATTTTTAGTGGTTTCACGGCTATACCTACCGATCTTTTAGTTTGTTAACGAGACTTTGTACTATGAGCGCAAACGAAACTGCTCCGGGATCGGGCGTGCCCACACTCTTTTCCGTGTGTGCTCGAGCGCGGCCCAACTTGGGCGTCAGATCCGCCGTGGACTTGGCGGCGTCATCTGCCGCTTTCGCTGCCAACGCAAATGCTTCGAGAAGTGTCTTTTGGGAAGCGATCTCCGATGCAAAGGTTGTTGCGAAGGGCACAAGGGCATCGACCATCGTCTTGTCGCCCACTTGCGCGTCACCAAACGACTGGACTTTGGCAACGGCGTTTGAGACGCCATTGCTGATGGATTGAGCGCTGATTTCTGTGGTGTCATCAAGTTCTTGTCCAATGGTGCACAACAAAATGCCCCACAGGGCTCCAGATGTTCCGCCCGCCTTGTCGGCCCATGCATCGCCAGCGGCGATAAGAACAGAACCGAGCCCCGCCTTCTTTTCAGCGCGGGACTTACTTGCTTCTGCGGCAGCGCGAGAGCCGCGTTGCATCCCAATGCCGTGGTCACCATCGCCAGCGATCGCGTCAAGCTCGCCTAAATGCTCCGCATTGTTATTTATGACTTGTTCGACAACAGCGAATAAGTCGGCGGCTTGGACCGCTGCGCGTTGAGAGGCGGGCGCAGCTGCTTCTACCAGCTCCTCGTCGGCCTGTTCGGACGCAGCATGTTCGCGAACCTTATCCAGTTTGCGATTACCTTTTCGGTAAGCCGGCGTGTTGACCGGGGCGAGCCAATACTTCTCAAGTTCTGGCGTCAGCCACGAAATCGTCAGCGAGACTCCTGCCATTTCAAAACTCGTCACTAACTCACCGACATCTGGTGCAACTACGGTTACTCCAGCAGCGGCAAGGCGCGGCGCTATTGAGTTATAAAGAACGAAAAGCTCTTCATAGCTGATTGAGCCGAGCCCGTTCAGCAGAACCACGGCACGTTCGTCAGCGTTATCGGGCTTTTCCGCCAGGAGTCGTTCGACAAGCAGTTCCGCGAGGTCTTCGGCGGGCAGAATGTCTTGTTCGTCAATGCCTGGTTCTCCGTGGATTCCCATCCCAATTCCCATGCGGCCTTCGGGGACTGTGAACAGTGGTT
>JAJYRW010000152.1 GCA_021793895.1 Actinomycetes bacterium | reverse complement strand
AAGAATGGGAAGTTGACGGGCCAAAAACCGACACCAGACCAGAAGAAAGCCGCGGCGCCCGTGACCGCTTAGGCACCTCGCCCCATACCAGCGGAGCCAGATGTGGCGTTTGCGCGCCACATCTGGCTCCACGTAAAAGATCGCAATTGCGCCCGGCAACGACTAGTTAACGGGCGCGCCCGCCTGGAAGACCATTTTTACTCGCTGCTGATCATTGAGCACAGTGATATCAGCCAGCGGGTCGCCATCAATAACTAACAGGTCGGCCCGCTTTCCAGCTTCGATGCGTCCGCGATCGCTGTGGCCGAGTGCGGTCGCAGATCCGCTGGTCGCGGCGGCGATTGCTTTGCGAGCGCCCAATCCGCCTTGCGCCATCCGGACCGCTTCGATGGCTGAATCTCCGGGCGGCCCACTGTCATGGCCCATTGCCAGCGTGACTCCGGCCTTATTTGCAGCATCGAGCGTCGCATACGCCTCTTCTAGTTGGTGCTTTGCTTGCTCGACCAGCCGCGGGGCGAATTCGTCTGTGAAACGTTCCGCCAGGTCATGGAAAGTGGTGAGCGTTGGAACCAGGACAATTCCACGGCGAGCCATTTCGTCAAGCAGTTCGGGCGCACGATGCAGGGCCAGGCCGTGTTCGATCGTGTCTACACCCTCTTCAATTGCGATTCGCGTGCCTGCTAAGCCTTCGGCATGTGCGCAAACGCGGAAACCCATGCGGTGCGATTCTTCAATGATCACCTGGAATTCTTCACGCGTCAGCTGTGGTGGCTCCGGGTCTTCGCGCTCCACCGATCGCGCACCTGTTGCCATAAATTTGATGAAATTGGCGCCATTACGAATTTGCTCGCGTACGGCTTTTCGCAACTCGGCGACGCCATCTGCTTCCCGGTACATGGGTCCAAATAGTTCACCGCCGGGCGACGTTGCTGAGACGATTCGTCCGCAAGAATATATATCAGGGCCCGGGACGATTCCCAGATCTACAGCTTGCCGCAGCGCGATTGCTTCAAGCCCGTTACTGCCTACATCTCTAACTGTTGTGATGCCTGCTTCCAGTACCGCTTTTGCCATCGCGGCGAGTTCAAAATAGCCCAATTCGGGCGAGCGCGGTTCACCGCCTTTGAGCTCTTCTGGTGGACCGAAACCGACATTTCTGACGACCTCGCCACTCATTAAGTGCATATGTGCATCAATGAGGCCGGGCAGGACCGTCGCTCCCTGTAGATCGACGCCTCCATCCGGGCTATGCCCATTCATGCGCTCAATCTGCGAGATTTCGTCACCCGCAATCGTCAATGCATATAGTTCGTCGCCAAAATCTGCCACGCCGTCGACGAGTCGGGCATTCCACAGAGTTTGGGTTTGGCCGGGCATACTAGTAACCACCTACTATTTGAAAGGTTTACGCAGAATTTGCGTCCAAAAATTTTCAGAATCTGTTACAACCAGATACATCCACTACACTTAAAATGACCGCATAGTGGACTAGTCTTAACCACTATGCGGTCACAACATACATGCTGCGCCCGGCCGGCGCACAGCCGACCTTTGACTGGAGTGAACGTGCTTGTCATCACCTGAAATTGGCGAGAGGTTGCTGCCGGGCACCGGGCGCAATGGTTCAATCCAGCGCGCGTTTGCAGTCCTAGAGGTTTTAGCAACGCACGAAGATGGCGCCTCGGTAGCGGTTTTGAGCCAGCAAACCGGCCTGCCCAGATCGACAGTGGTGCGCCTTCTGGCCTCCCTATTTGATGCCGGAGCAGTGGCGCGACCGCGCGCAGACCGCAAGTGGGTGCTCGGGCCGACAATTTCGCGGCTTACGCGCATGGCCCTACCAGTTCCTGACCTTGCAGAGCGGTGTGAACCGGTACTGCGCCAGTTAACCGATGATCTCAGGGAGACGTCATTGGTTGCGGTGCCAATCGGACCAATGTCAGCGCGCATTATTCGCGAACACGAGGGTCCCCAGCTTGTAGGGGTGCGATCCACCTGGGCCGAGCGCACAATAACCGATCCTGCGTCAGGATTTGTGCGAATGCTACTAGCCGAGATGACGCCAGAAGTCCTTCATCAAGCTGTAACGCAGGTAAACTTGGTCGCCCATACGCCCGCTACGAAGGCCACGCCGCAGGAACTTCTTCAAGAAGTGGAACGAATTCAGGCTGAGGGGCACTCGTTCGTCATCGACGAACTGGAAGTTGGGCTCTCCGGCGTTGCTGTTCCCGTTAGAAGCGCCGGCGTGATGTTCGCCATGCTTTCAATTTATTTGCCCACGGCACGCTTGACGGATGAGTTCTTTCACAGGGCGCTTGATGCGCTACATGACGCGGCAAACCGACTTTCCCCTTAACTCCGGCGCGGGCATCGTCAATCCTCAAAACCTACCGGTATAACCGTAGGGCGGTTGCATAATGACCGCATAGTGGTCATTATTGCTTCTTGTTGCCTGGTCATGACTGCTTACACACCAGGCCATTGCCCAAGGCGGAAGAAATGCTGACCTTGGCATGCCCCTGGCACCAACGGAAGGATTGGAAATGCCCAGCACGACGACACGAGCTGTCCGTGCAAATGGTGAGAGACACAGAGACAATCGCGAGGTTGTCTTTGAAGGAGTCGAAAAAACTTACGAAGACGGGACCATCGCCGTTGAGAACTTGAATCTGACTTGTCCGGGCGGACTGATCACCGTCTTCGTGGGTCCTTCCGGGTGCGGTAAGACCACTTCTTTGCGGATGATCAACAAGATGCTCACTCCTACCGCTGGCAAAATTCTTCTCGGTGGAGAAGACATAAGCAGTTGGGATGAGACATCACTGCGTCTCAATATGGGTTACGTGATTCAAGACGGCGGGCTATTTCCCCACCGCACTGTGGTAGACAACATCGCTACTCTCCCCATGCTCCTGGGGACAAAAAAGCGCCAAGCCCGGGCAGAAGCTATTGAGCTCATGGCGCGTATGGGTCTGGATGCCGAACTCGCATCGCGTTACCCCTATCAACTCTCTGGCGGCCAACAGCAGCGCGTTGGTGTCGCGCGAGCCCTGGCTGCTGATCCCCCGGTCCTTTTAATGGACGAGCCTTTTTCGGCCGTGGACCCCTTGGTGCGCGGAGAATTGCAAGTCGAACTGCTTCGGCTCCAATCTGAGTTGGCAAAGACCATTATTTTTGTTACCCACGACATCGATGAAGCGGTCCGCCTCGGCGACCAAATAGCAGTCTTTGAGCCGGGGGGCCATGTTGCACAAGTGGGGGGCCCAGAAGACCTTTTAACGCGCCCACACTCTGATTACGTTAGCGATTTCATCGGCGCAGACAGTGGTGTCAAATGGCTCTCACTGCGCCCTGTCAAAGACATACCATTACAGCAAGATGGCATCCTTTCTCGCAGCGAAACAGCAACTGGCACCGAAGACCAGTGGAACTTGATCGTAGATAAAACCAATAAGCCACTGGGCTGGCTAGCTCCCGATGCGGACCTGCAAAACGGGGCGGCTCTGCAGCCGTGTCGGCAAACCCTCACGCTGGAACATGACACCCTACGAACAGCCTTAAATGCTGTTGTGCTCTCACCCGCTGGAAGAGCCGTAGTCACTGATTCCTCAGGCCGCGTCGAGGGCCTGATCGACTATGAGTCGGTAGTTACTGCAATCGAAAGACAGCAGGATCTGGCGCATGTTTGATTGGGACTGGATCAGCCGTAACAGTGAAAAAATTATCGGTTTATTGCTCGATCACGCAATCTTGTCTTTCGTTCCCATTTTGCTGGCATTGCTAATTGCGCTGCCGCTGGGAATTTTGTGCGTCCGCTGGGAACGGATATATCCGCTCATACTGGGCGCCAGTGCAGCAGCTTTTGCGGTTCCCTCAATCGACCTGTTCGTCTTTATGCTGCCATTTACGGGTCTGAGCAAAACAACGGCCATTGTGCCGCTGACGCTCTACATGCTCTCGCTCTTGATCAGGGGCGTAGTCGACGGTATTCGTTCAACTGATGAATCCGTACGGCAAGCCGCCGCCGCCATGGGCTACAGCGAGTTTCGCCGTATTTTGACCATTGAGCTCCCGATTGCCACGCCAATCATTATCGGCACGCTGCGCACGGCCACCGTTGCGAATATCGGGATGGTCGCGGTTACTTCCGTTCTGGGGCTGCCGTCTTTGGGAGATCTTTTTGTGGACGGAACTCAGCGGTTCTTTCTCACACCGATTTTTGTGGGAATTGCATTAACTGTGGCACTGGCAGCAGCAAGTGATCTCATTTTGGTCGGCATGCAGCGCAAGCTGACACCGTGGACCGCAGGATCGAGGACGGCGTGATGAACGTATTTAGCCAGGTGATGCAGTGGTTCGCCCAGCCAGCAAATTGGAGCGGCCCGGACGGTATTGCAGCTCGCGCGCTCGAGCACCTACAGTACTCCGCATTGGCGATGTTGATCGCAGGCGTTATTGCGATTCCGCTCGGGCTGATCTTGGGCCATCTGAATCGCGGAGCGGCCTTCATCTTGACAGCGGCAAACGCGATCCGCGCTTTACCCACACTAGGAATTTTGACGCTGTTAGTAATCGCAGTTGGTATCGGTCTACTGCCGCCTCTGATTGCGCTTATTGTTATTGCGCTGCCGCCCATGCTTGTCAACACTTTCGAGGGCATTCGAGCTGTCGATAGATCAGTTGTTGACGCTTCCCACGGCATCGGGTTTCGCCGCCGCCGGGTGCTGCTACAAGTGGAAACCCCCGTTGCGCTTCCGCTGATTTTGCTGGGAGTGCGCGTGGCAGCAATCCAAGTCGTCTCGACCGCCACAATTGCCGCGTACGTGAGA
>JAJYRW010000151.1 GCA_021793895.1 Actinomycetes bacterium | reverse complement strand
ACCGCTCGCGCTCGGCGCTTCCCGGTTCGGCAGCTAGCGCTTCTTGAAACCACGGGTGCTGATCTGAGGAATGGTTGGGAACCAGGTCGACAATTACCCGCAGGTTAAGTTCGTGGGCCCGGGCGAGCATCGCATCAAAATCATCCAGCGTGCCAAAAAGCGGATCAACATCGCAGTAATCCGACACGTCATAGCCCGCATCTTTTTGAGGCGACTTAAAGAACGGTGAGAGCCAAATCGCATCAACACCCAGTTTCTGCAAGTGCTCCAAACGGGAAGTTATGCCCGGTAAATCGCCGATTCCATCCCCGTTCGCGTCAGCGAAGGACCGGGGATAGATCTGATAGATCACCGCGTGGCGCCACCACGGGTCACAGGGGCCGGCTTCATGAATGGTCCGCGTGGACAAGTCTGTTGCAGCAGAATGAAGAGTCATGGGCTCCAGTTTGGTTCAGAGCACCGACAATATGCAAAGCACGCGCGCCGGTTGTTGGCGCTACCGGCGGTCGGTGGTGCCCAGTAGCCGCGTCCGAAATGTCGTTGGTGGGCACTACAGTCATAAGCATGGATCACGGCTATGGCGAATCGGACTTTCAGCGCTGGTGCGCAGAAGAACCTAAAAGCCCCCAGCGCACCCCGTTCCAGCGCGATCGGGCGCGCGTGGTGCACTCTTCGGCGCTGCGCCGCTTGGGTGCCAAGACCCAGGTTGTCGGCCCGGCAACTGATGATTTTGTGCGCACCCGCCTCACGCACAGCCTTGAGGTGGCGCAGGTGGGCCGCGAACTAGGAAAAGCCCTGGGGTGTGATCCCGACGTTGTTGATACCGCCTGCCTGGCCCACGATTTGGGCCACCCGCCCTTTGGTCATAATGGGGAGCGCGCCCTAGCTGATCTAACTGGACATATGGGCGGCTTTGAGGGCAACGCGCAAACACTGCGGCTTTTAACCCGCTTGGAACCCAAAATATTTGACCAAGATTCAGGGGAGCCGCGCGGCCTAAATCTAACCCGGGCTTCGCTAGATGCGGTCACCAAATACCCGTGGGGGCACGGTCAGGGCCCAATTTCTCCGATTACCGGTCAAGTCACGGCCAAATTCGGCGTCTACGAAGATGACCGAGCAGTGTTTAAATGGCTGCGCGCCGGCGCGCCCCCGGGGGTGCTGTGCCTGGAAGCTCAGGTGATGGATCTGGCGGACGATATTTCTTATTGCGTGCATGATGTGGAAGATGCCATCGTGGCGGGCTGGCTGGATTTAAGCGAACTGCGCGATCCGGAGGTGCGCGATCGCATCACCAGCGTTGTCACGGAGTGGTATGGCCCACCGGTAGATCGCAACGGTTTAGATGAGGCCATAACTCGGCTCCAAGCCCTGCCGTGGTGGGTTGAGGGTTTCGACGGGTCGCGGCGCGCGCTCGCGCGCCTAAAGGACCTCACCAGCCAGCTGATTGGCCGCTTTTGCCTGGCGGCGGAGAAGCTCACCCGCTCCAAATATGGAGCTGGGCAGCTGACCCGCTACGCAGCAAACCTGGAAGTGCCCGTGGAAACCCTGGCAGAAATAGCGATTTTGAAGGGCATCGCCGCCGAGTTCGTAATGAAAAATCAAAGCCGCCAGGCGGAGTACGTCCGCCAGCGCGAGATCGTCACCGAGCTGGTAACCACCCTGGCCCAGCGCGAGGGGGCTGGGCTGGAGGCGCCCTTCGCCGCAGACTATAAACACGCGGCTAATGATCAGGAAAAACTGCGCGTAATTGTGGATCAGATCGCCGCGCTTACTGACGTTTCCGCCCTGCAGTGGCATGCCCAACTCACCGGCTCAAATGCGAGCCTTAGGATCTAAGACGTGAGTGGCGGACGGATCATAAGGGCAGACGTTGATGCGGTCCGCGAGCAATCGCGGATCGACGAGATCGTTGGGGAACACGTAACGCTGCGCCGCGCCGGAGTGGGATCAATGAAGGGCCTGTGCCCCTTCCACGATGAGCGCACCCCCTCATTTCACGTCCGCCCACAGTTGGGGCTGTGGCACTGTTTCGGCTGCGGTGAGGGCGGGGACATCATTAGCTTTGTCCAAAAGATGGACCACTTGCCCTTCGTGGAAGCGGTGGAATACCTCGCCGGGCGCATCGGGCTGCAACTGCGCTATGAGGAAGGAAGCGCGCCGCGCCCGGGCGAAGAGCCGGGGCGGCGCCAGCGGCTGTTTCAGGCCCACAAGCTCGCCGCAGAGTTCTACTCTGACCAGCTGGCAAGCCCGGAGGCGGAAATCGGTCGCCGGTTCTTGATGGATCGCGGCTTCGATCGCGCGGCGGCCGATCACTTCGGAGTCGGCTACGCCCCGCGCGGCTGGGACAACCTGCTCAAACATCTGCGCAACAAGGGGTTCACTGAGCCAGAATTAGCCGCTTCGGGCCTAGTTTCCCAGGGCCGTTCCGGTCACTATGACCGCTTTCGGGGTCGGTTGATGTGGCCCATTCGTGACCTAACTGGAGATGTGGTCGGGTTTGGGGCCCGCAAGGTCCACGATGACGATGAGGGGCCGAAATATCTCAACACGCCCGAGACTGCGATTTACAAAAAATCGCAGGTCCTTTACGGCGTGCACCTGGCCAAGCGCGAAATTGCCCGCAACCGGCAGGTTGTGGTCGTGGAGGGCTACACCGATGTGATGGCTGCCCACTTAGCGGGCGTGCAAACCGCAGTTGCTACCTGCGGCACCGCTTTTGGCGCGGACCATGTCCGGGTAGTGCGCCGGCTGGTAGGGGACTCTGCCCCGGGCGCGGGCGTGCAGTTATCTTCGGGCCTTTCGGTGGGCGGTGAGGTTATTTTCACCTTCGATGGCGATGAAGCCGGCCGCAAAGCAGCCCTGCGCGCCTATGGCGAAGATCAGCGCTTCATGGCTCAGACCTTCATTGCGATATCTCCGGCGGGGATGGATCCTTGCGATTTGCGCCAGCAGCGCGGCGATGAGGCCGTCCGGGACCTGATTAAGTCGCGCCAGCCACTATTCCAATTCGTGCTGCGCTCCACACTGGAGAATTTCGATCTGGACACCGCAGAAGGCCGGGTGAATGGTTTGCGCGCCGCCGCGCCCGTCGTGGCGGGGATTCGCGATACGGCCCTGCGACCCGAATACGCGCGGATGCTGGCGGGCTGGCTGGGGATGGATATTGAAACCGTTCGCCGTGCCGTGCGTGCCGCGGGTCGTGATTTCGGACGGCGTCCCGCACCTGCGGGGAATTCCCGCGCCGCTTCCGAGGGCCCGGGTGGTGGAAGCGTAAATCGCGGGGGTTTTCAGCGCCCACCTGCCGATGACCGTGTTGCCAACTTGGAGCGGCAAGTGTTGGAAGTGGTCCTCCAATTACCGCAGTTTTTGGACATCGACGAGTTTGATGCGCTTCCGGCCGATTCCTTTTCCGTTTCGGCCTATCGCGCGGTGCACGATGGTATTCGGGCCGCTGGCGGACTGCACACCGCCCGCGAGCTGGGCGTGGGCCACCAAGAAGCGGGAATCAAAAGGTGGGCGGATGCGGTGCGGCAAGCGGCGCCGTCCGTAATTGAAAACCTCATTACGGAGCTGGCAGTTTCCCCACTGCCGGAAGACCGCCCCGATGCGCTGGCCAACTACGCAACGGGGGTCCTTCGGGCGCTGCTAGAGGTGGACATCACCCGCCAAATGGCTGACCTGCGCAGCAAACTACAGCGCACTAGTGCTGAGGGGGAGGAGCATCGCAGCGCTCAGCGCCAACTTTTGGAGCTTGAGGTGCGGCGGCGGTCCCTGCGGGAGGAATAATCCGGGCCGGAACCGCGCGCAAGGTGATAACCACTACCGCGCTGCCGGTCGTTGCGGCCACGATGAACCAAATTGGCATGCCCGCGTATTGCGAAATCAATCCGGCGATGACGGTGCCGATCGGTACGAGCCCCAAGTTAATCATCTGGGAGGCTCCGAAAACGCGGCCCAGCAGGTCGTTGGGAATCAGTCGCTGCCGCAGCGAGACCGAGACCGTGTTTCCTATCGTGTTCGACACGCCCGATAGGAGCAGCATCGCAGCAATAGCGATGACGTTCGGCGCCAGGAGCGGCACGACCAATAGCGCAACTGCTATCAGCCACGCAGCGCCCAGGACGTGAATCTCATGGAAGACTTTAAGGATCCGTTCAACCGTTAACGCTCCGATCACTGATCCGACCGCGAGCATCATAAACAGCAGCCCATAGTGCTCCTCGGCTAATTGCACGCGGGAGCCGGGGCCCACGACCCACAGAATAAACACGGCAAAGTAGCCCGAAAAGATCATATTTTGCACTGCTGAAGACAGCACCAGCGGTCGAAAAATTGGATGGCGCCACAAGTACTTCAAGCCGGTTTTCAGGTCCTGTTTGGCGTTTTGCGGCTGGCTCGCACTGGTTTTCTGGGCGCGGTATGTGCCGCGTAGCCCCAAGCCGATGACGATAAGCGCGCCGATGCACAGCGCTGTGGGCACGCCAAACACCCAGGCAGCGCCTAGCGCGAAGAGGAAACCGGCCAGCGGGGCGCCCAAGAAGTTGTTGGCCACCTGCTGAGCGCTCAGAATGCGGCTGTTGGCGGCGGCCAGGCGTGGGGCTGGGACCAGTGCGGGAACCAGCACGCTGTAGGCGTTATCGGCAAAGACCTCGGCGCAGCCGAAAATGAAGCAAATTACCAGCAGTAGCGGGTAATTCATGAAACCGGCGGCCAGGGCGATGGCGCCAAGGCCGAGGCAGCCAATACGCAAAGTGGTCGCGACGATTATGACTTTGCGCCGATCGGATCGATCAATGACGACGCCGGCGACGATGCTTAATAACAGCCACGGCAGCGTGAATGCCGCGGTGGCGAGGGCCACGAGCG
>JAJYRW010000150.1 GCA_021793895.1 Actinomycetes bacterium | reverse complement strand
GCCCCCGCGTTGCCTAATGAGGTGGTCGAGGCGCTCATCGGTTTGGGCTGGAACGCCAAAGCGGCGGAAAAGGCCGTGGGAGCGGTGATGGAGGATTTGGAACGTTCCGCACGTGATAGCTCGGTAGACGTGGGCGCGATTTTGCGCGCCGCGCTGCAGGAATTGGGCGGCAACCGTGGCTGAGGGAGATTTTGAGCGAATCGTCGTTGCAGAATCCGACGAGTTAGAACGCGCGGCCGAGGCGGCGCTGCGGCCTAAAACTTTGGACGAGTTTGTCGGGCAAAGGACCGTACGGGATCAGCTCTCTTTAGTTTTAGAAGCCGCCAAAGTGCGCGGCAGCGCCCCGGATCACGTGCTGTTGTCGGGGCCGCCCGGGTTGGGGAAGACCACGCTGGCGATGATCATCGGCTCCGAATTGGGCACCCCGGTGCGCGTAACTTCCGGGCCAGCCATTCAACACGCGGGGGATTTGGCAGCAATTTTGTCCTCGCTTGAAGAGGGCGAAGTGCTGTTTATCGATGAAATCCACCGGCTGGCCCGCCCCGCTGAGGAAATGCTCTATGTCGCGATGGAAGATTTCCGCGTTGACGTTGTGGTGGGAAAGGGCGCCGGGGCCAGTGCGATTCCGCTGCCGCTGCCACACTTCACCGTCGTGGGCGCAACCACCCGAGCGGGACTCCTGCCAGCCCCATTGCGGGACCGATTCGGGTTTACCGGCCACATGGAGTTTTACGAAAATGATGAACTGCAGCAGGTATTAATTCGATCGGCACGCCTACTTGATATTGAGTTAAGTCGCGATGGCGCTGCCGAAATAGCGCGCCGCTCGCGCGGAACACCGCGCATTGCGAACCGGCTGCTGCGTCGCGTGCGTGATTGGGCGCAGGTTAAGGGCACGGGGACGGCAGACATCCAAGCCGCCCAGGCAGCGCTTTTGATGTACGGGGTTGACGAACTGGGGCTTGATCGGCTGGACCGCGGCGTGCTGGAGTCTTTGGGGAAGAAGTTTGCGGGCGGTCCGGTGGGGTTAACCACGCTCGCGGTCGCCGTGGGGGAGGAGGCCGAAACTGTTGAGACCGTGGCCGAACCGTTCCTGGTGCGCGAGGGGCTGATTACTCGCACCCCGCGGGGCCGGATGCTCAGTCGCTTGGGCTGGGACCACATTGGCATGACACCTCCTAGTCCGCCGGGGCAATTGCCGCTGTAATTGCGCTGGGTCTTCGGTGCACCCCTGCACATCCCTGCTGCGCATACGCTCTCGGGGACGGTCTTTGGTGCACGCCTGCTGCGCAAATGCGCTGTTGCGGACGCCGCTGCGGTAACGTAGCGGATCCGGGACGGTTGCCGCGTTCTGGTCGGGGCGGGTTACCCTGTTTTTGGTCGGGATGGATACCGGGTTTCTGGTCCGAGACGGCTACCGCGCTGACACAAAACTGTTTGCGTCGCCTAGACTGCACGCGGTAAGAATTTTTGCGGCCGCAAATCAAATTAAGGATCCGTTTTCCATGGAATTTCTCATAATCATTCTGATCATGGTCGGGCTCATGTTTTTTATGACCCGCGGCCAGCGCAAGAAGCAGAAGGAAGCCCAAGAGTTTCGTGACAGTGTCCAAATTGGTGACGAAGTCATGACCCAGTCGGGCATGCTCGGTGTGGTGGTGGAGACGGACGAGAAGGTTGTCACCATCGAGTCGACCGAAGAGAACTACACCCGTTGGGTTCGCGCTGCTATTGGCCCAGTACCGCCCGCAATGGCGCCGGCGCCGGAGGAAGAAGAATTCGAAAGTGAAGACGACGCCGTCATCACTTCGGATGATTCAACTATCACGGCTGAAGACCTCGATAACGACCAGAAATAAGCAGGCATATCCAGCCCACAACGCCTGCCGATATCGGTCGGTAGCAAGGTGGCCATTAAGGCTGTTACGGAAGAGAACAAATAGTGACGCGTACAAGATCGGGGGGACGTCCGGGCCGGGCGCTCATTACCCTCGGAATTTTGCTGGCGCTGATTTTCGGCGGTATTTTTGCCGGCGTGAAATTCGCAGAGGGCCAATTCACGCCAAAGTTGGCGCTCGACTTGGAGGGGGGAACCCAAATTGTTCTCACTCCCCGCGCGGATACGGGTGAAGAAGTAACTTCTGAGGCCATCAACGAGGCGATTTCGATTATTCGCCAGCGCGTGGATGCGGCCGGTGTGGCGGAAGCAGAAATTACCTCCCAAGGTGGGCGCAATATTGTCGTTGCGCTAGCCGGAGAGCCCGATCAAGCCACCTTGGACTTGGTGCGCGAGTCTGCGCAGATGCAATTTCGGCCCGTGCTGGTCGAAGCGATGCCCGAGCCGATTGATCCGGACGAGGAATTAGATCCGGATGCGGACTTGGAGGATGAGCTCGGCCTCGACGGGGACGATGAAATAACTGGGAGCGAGTCCGAGGAAGACGGTGCTAGTGCCGGCGATGATGCTGGCTCTGCCGAAGAAGCCGACTCCGCCGATGATGGGGATGCCGAGGCCCAAGGCGTGGACGATGGCGCAGAAGACGCCGATGACGACGCCGCGGCCGATGACGAATCGTCTGGTGAGGGCGCCGCCGATGAGGAGTCTGCTGATAAGGATGAAAGCGCCACGCCGGACTCGGACGACCCTGCCGATACCCCGGAAGACCCCTCCGATCCCGCCTGGATCACCGATGAATTGCTCGATGAGTTCTACGCCTTGGACTGCACTTCACCAGATGCACTAATTGGTGGTGGCACGTCGGATGCCGACTTGCCACTGGTGACTTGTGAGCAAGAGGGCAACGCCAAATACATTTTGGGCCCGGTGGAGGTTCAGGGCAGCGAGATTAAAGATGCCAACGCCGGACTGGGAGTAACTTCCGCCGGAGTTCAGACCAATAACTGGGTTGTGAACCTGGAGTTTAAGAGCCAGGGCCGAGAAGACTTCGCCACAATTTCTAGCCGCCTGGTGAACTTGGAGCCGCCGCGCAACCAGTTTGGTGTTGTGCTGGACGACCTGGTCATTGTTGCTCCCCGCATGAACACGATAATCAATGATGGCCGCGCTGAAATTACGGGTAATTTCACTCGTGAGAGCGCGCAGACGCTTTCGAGCCAGCTGCGTTTTGGTGCACTTCCACTGTCATTTGAGGTTCAAAGTGAAGAGCAGATCTCAGCCACTTTGGGTAGTGAACAGCTCGAAAAGGGCTTAATCGCCGGTGTTATTGGACTGTTTTTGGTTCTGGTTTTCTCGCTGTATCAGTACCGAGGTCTGGGCATTATCACGTTTGCCTCGCTGGCTATCGCGGGAGCATTGACCTACGGCCTATTAGTCATACTGGGTACCTTGCAGGGCTATCGATTATCGCTTCCGGGCGTGGCGGGTGTAATCGTCGCCATCGGAATCACGGCGGACTCGTTCATTGTTTATTTTGAGCGAGTTCGAGACGAGGTTCGCGAGGGTAGATCGCTGGTAGCCGCCGTCGACCGTGGCTGGGACCGTGCCAAACGCACGATTTTAGTTTCCGATGCGGTGAGCTTCGTCGCGGCCATCGTCCTTTACTTCCTGGCCGTGGGCGGGGTGCGCGGTTTCGCATTTACCTTGGGCCTTACGACGCTAATTGACGTGATCGTTGTATTCCTCTTTACCCACCCGATGCTCACGCTGCTGGTCCGCACGAAGTTCTTCGGGGGCGGGCACAAGTACTCCGGGCTTGATCCGGTCCACCTGGGCCAAACTGTCGCGCTGGCCCGGGGCCGCGGAGCGCAGGCCGCGCGTGCTCAGCGCTCAAAGAAGGCCGCACAGGTCCAGGCTGGCGTATTGGCCGGTTCCGGTGGCGGGCCCGCTGGAGGCGGAAGGCTCACCATTGCGGAGCGTCGCGCAGCTGAAGCGGCCCAGCGTGCCGCCCAAGAGGCTGAAGCTGGCGAGCCCGGTGGGAGCGATACTCGTGCCGGTGAAAGTGGCGCTTCGGGTACTGGTGCTGCGGAAACGGGAGCCGCGGAGGCTGGCGCTGCGGAAACTGGCGCTGATGAGCGCTCTCGAGGTACCGGCAGCGAGGGGGAGGAGTCCTAATGGCTGATTTCGCAAAGTTTGGTAACGACCTCTATACGGGCAAGCGCTCGATCCCGGTAGTTCCCCGCCGCAAGATCTGGTACATCATTTCGATCGTCTTGGCGATCATCTCGCTCATTGGGCTGGGCGTGCGCGGGCTCTCCCCATCAATTGAGTTCCGGGGTGGCTCGGAATTTATGGTCTTGGGCACTGCTGCACCCGAAGAATCAACGGCCCGAGAGACCCTTGCGGCACAGGGCGGTACCGAACCTCCGCGTATTTCGGTCGTGGGCGAAGATTCGGTCCGTATTCAAACGGAGCGGCTGTCAAATGACGAAACACTAGATATCCGCCACGCGCTGGCGGAGGCCTATGACGTTGGTATTGACGACGTGACTTCGTCATATGTCGGTCCGACCTGGGGTGCGGACGTAACTACGAAGGCCATTCAGGCGCTGGTTATCTTCTTAGGTCTCGTTGCGCTCATCATGACGCTTTACTTCCGCACGTGGACCATGGCGGTGGCGGGACTGGTCGCGCTATTGCAGGACCTTGTATTGACGGTGGGCGTCTATACGCTCGTCGGATTTGAGGTCTCCCCAGCAACCGTGATCGGCTTCCTCACAATTTTAGGTTACTCGCTCTACGACACGGTGGTTGTCTTTGACAAGGTGCGTGAGAACGCGGCTGGCTTCCAGCAGCAATCCACGCGCACCTACGCAGAACTTGCCAACCTCGCCGTTAATCAGACGGTCGTGCGCTCGGTTAACACCGCGGTGGTGGCCCTCCTACCCATCGGATCGATTCTGTTTATCGGATCT
>JAJYRW010000149.1 GCA_021793895.1 Actinomycetes bacterium | reverse complement strand
TCTAGTAGCCCTATTTGAATAAGAATTCGGGTCATCTTCTAGAGGGGCTTGACGGCCACCCCAACCACCAAAACCGGGGGCTTCGTAGCTGCGCAAACCATTATCCAAAATCAGGGCAAAGTTCGAAGAGTCTCCTTCAGAGATCCAAGAATCTTTCTCTTGCGGAGGCATCCACACCCAATAGCCCATCTCTTCTAACTCTTCGACATCGTAACCCGATAGCCCGAAGTAGTCCTCATCGTCGAAGCCTTCAGCCATTTGCTTACCATCGCCCCATACACGATATTCGGCGCCAATTGGACCGACTGAACTGACATTATCGCGTGTCCATTCGGCCGACAAATACTTTTCTGTACCCGGAAGCGCAACGTTGCGAGCTCCATAGCCCCAAATCGAGGTGGCTACCTCTCGGAATTCAATATCTGGCCAATTAGGACGAATGTATTCCGTGAACGTATCATCTTGTTGCCCGAAAGCCGTCATTATCGCTTTATCGGAAACGTGGCTCTTAATAACCGGCCACTCTTCGGTATCAGCGAATTGTTCCTCAATAGACTTCAAGGCTCGGGCGACCGTATTTGGCCCGCCCCACACTTGCAGGTGTATTACGTCGTCAGTTTCCTCAAGCAACACTTCTTTTATAAGTTCTGAACCTTCCGTGTCTTCCGACATATCGCCCTCATATTTGACATTACCGACGGCGATTTTCTCACGCAGTTCGCTGGGCGAAGGATAATTAGGATCATGGACTTTTAAGTTGTCATATACTTCCGCGTAAGCATCAACTGCGGTGTCAATGTGTAATTTATCGCCTGGAGCCGGCCAGCGGTGCGGCTCAATTCCCTCGTCGGGATCACCCATATAGTGATGAGTGCTAGCCGAATACACGAGACCATCGATGGTGATTTCATTGCTGTAAAGCAGCATTCTGAGCATCGAATTTAAATCATCGAGCTCCGGATCCGTGGTGACAATTGTGCGAACAAAACCGTCACTTTCATCTGCGGGCGCAGCATAAGCACCCTCCTGACCGGTGGCGCCGACAGAAATAAGGAAAGCTGGAGCGATAGCAAGGCTAACCCATCTCTTGAGTTTGCGCCTTTGAGCAGCCAGCCAGTTCTGCTCAGTTGTAGCGATTTGAGAATCTTTGATAACTCGACATTTAAATGCCACGCGCCACCTCTTTTAGCTCGAACCAGAGTAAAGATGCTTGCGGCGGCTTGATGGCCAACGCCGCAAATTGAGTTTCCAATAGCGTCATTGCTAGACCCTTCCAGTATGATTAAATATTCCTTGCCGAATATTTAACTATTGAACATAATACAGATTCACTTTGAAAAAATCCACAACTGAAAGGCGGTTTAGAAATTCAACTGAGCTGATCGCAAAGGACGTCTACCCTAGACCTCGCGCAGCGCTCCCCCATCAACTGACCATTCTGAACCAGTCACTTGATTAGCGCGTGGAGACAACAAGTAGATAACCAGATCGGCGACATTATCGGGATGCCCAATTTTTCCTGTCAACAACTCGCGCTCTTCCCGCACGAAGCGAGAAATCGCGGACTCGGCATCCGTTTGGAAGCGCTGCGCCAACTGATCACCAAACCCACCCGGCGCGTCAAATAGTGCGGTACGAGTAGGGCCAGGGGCGACCACATTGGAGCGAATATTCTCGGCACTTAGATCAATAGCCAATGATTTGGAAAGTGAAAGTACCGCTGTCTTGGAAGCCGCATAAGCAGCAATTGTTGGGTCAGCCAGTCGGGCAGCTTCGCTCGCGATGTGAACGATCGACCCCCCGCTTCGCCCTAATAGGGGCCGTAACGCTCGCACTAATCGAACGGGAGCGAAAACATTTATCTCAAACGTCGAACGCCATAACTCATCGCTGGATTCTGTAACCGATGGCTGACTAGAAAAGAATGCGGCATTACTCACAAACCCATCGACTCGGCCGAAATCTGCTTCAAGCTCGGTCGCGATCTTCTCAGGGGCTTGGGCATCGAACAAATCAGCCGCTATAAACCCCGCTGCTGGGGGGAGCATTCCGGTCTCTGGTCGGTTACGTGCGATTGCAATTGGCTGCGCCCCCTCCTGCGTCAAAGCGTTTATCACGGCTAGACCGATGCCACTGGTGCCGCCAGTAACGACGATAACTTTCCCATCAAGATTCAAATGCACTTAAAACCTTCCGTCAACACTCGCGAACTTCGCCGTCAGCACGCATCTAATAGCGTGCGCGCCGTCGCGACATCGGTGACGAGCACGTTTATCCAGTCGCCCGCTAAAGCTCCGCGAATGGCATTGACCTTTCGACTGCCGCCGGCAACTCCAATGCGCCGACTCACATTTAATAGCTGCTCGGGAGGAATTCCGATCACCCGATCATTGAAATCTGAATTCACAAGTTTTCCTGCTTCATCATAAAAGCGGAAACAGACATCCCCTACCGCGCCGTCTTGCGCCAGGCGTGCCCGGTCTTGAGCAGCGAAAATGTTTCCGGTTTCACGTACCAGTTCTGAGGGTTGAAGGGCACCGATGCCCACTAGAGCTACCGTTAAATCGCTCCATGTATTCACCGCTTCAGCGACCACTGAATCTTCCATCATTGTGTCGCGTGCCGACGCGGTATCCAAAACCCCCGGCGCTGAGAGAACTACAGGCTCTGCCCCCGTGCTGTCGGCGAAACGTTCCAACAGTCGCGTGGCTTGAATTTGCACTGCCGGGTCGCCTAACCCGCCAACGAGTTGCACCACTTTATCGACCACTTGAGTACGAAAAGGACGGAGGGCCTTGACCACCTCTAATAATGCGGCTGACCATGAAGAAATGCCCACTGTGTCCGAACCAATGAGTGTTGCTGAGAGATAATCAGCGGCCGCAGATCCAAGGCCCTGGTTAATCTCTAAGTCGCTGCCGCTCACATCAACGACGACGACTTGAGACAGCGAAAATTTTGCCTCTAGCTCTTCCTCTAGGTCGGTATAAACGCTATGGGGAACGACCACGGTTGTACGCACGATTCCTGCTTCAACGGCCTTTTTTAGGAGCCGAGCAACCCGCGGTTGGGAAACGTGCAACTCATCTGCAATTTCTCGCTGCCGCATACCGTGTTCGTGATACATGCGAGCCACTCGCGTCATGAGGCGCACCTGTTCATCATTTCGAACAAATGCTGAATTCGCATGGGCTCGTCTTGAAACCACCTTATTTCTCCTTCTGAGCGGTGATGCCTTGATTGCCGCTCATCACCGACCTCGAACCTTCGCCTAAGCGTACACGGATCCACAGAAATCTTGCCGTCGCAAGCTGAGTAAATTATGGCATCAATGACCGGGCGGAATCTGCGATATTTTCTGGAGTCGCACCGTTCTGGTCAAGAAGCCAAGGAGCAGACCCTGTAACAGCGAACTCCTCTTCAAACCCGATGCGCTTCATCCGGCACGGCGCGGTCTCGACAACCACTTCAGCCACGGCGCCACCCAAGCCGTTAACGAACGCCTCTTCCACCGTAACGATTCCTGCGGTTTCTTCAGCAGCAGCAATGATTGCGGTCCTATCGATTGGCTTAATTGTTGCGAACGACAGCACGCGAGCGTTCACACCGGTGGAGGCAAGTACATCTGCAGCATCCAAAGCGCGGGTCACGGTGGTCCCGGTGGCCATGATCGTCACATCGTTCCCAGCACGCAGTAAAGCTGCTTTGCCCGCCTCAAACTGGTACTTTTCGTCATAAATTTCCGGAATTCCCATGCGAGGAATTCGAATGTAGACAGGACCTTCGTGCTCAGCTGCCCAACGAACCACCTGCTCCGTTTCCTTCGGAGAGGCAGGCGACAACACCGTGAAATGGGGGAGCGTTCGCAGCCACGCAAAATCCTCAATCGAATGGTGTGTGGGGCCCAGGTCACCGTAGGCAACACCCGGAGATTGCCCCACCAATTTCACGTTATATTCCGAATAGGCGGCATCTACCTTGATCTGCTCTAAGGCACGTGCAGTCAAAAAACATCCGGCAGCCGAAACAAAAGGAATGAAGCCCCCATTAGCCAACCCGGCTCCCACTCCAACCATATTTTGTTCCGCAATACCTACGTCAATAGTACGATCCGGGAATTGGAACTGAAAATCACCAAGTTTTGAGGAGCCCACGGAGTCATTAACGACCACCACTATCCGGGAATTATGGTCAGCGACGTCAGTGATAGTGGCGGCCCATGACTCACGGCAATCAAAAAGAGTTGGCTGAGGATCTACTGTTTCAGTCATTTATCTTCCCATCTTTCGCAGGAGCTCATCAATTTCCGCCACGGCAGTCTCTACCTGTTCATCCGTGGGGACTTTGTGATGCCAGGCGACCTGATCGCGCATGTAACTTACGGGGTACCCCTTATCGGTATGCGCCAAAACCATTGTCGGCGAGCCCGGTTCTCTGTGGTTAAAAGCATCTAATAACTGGCCGTGATTATGGCCATCGACTTCAATCACATTCCAGCCAAATGCACGGAATTTATCCCCCAGAGGTTCTAAGTCGTTGGTGTCAGCGACACGTGAGCCCTGTTGTAAACGATTGTGATCGACATATGCCGTGAGATTGTCGAGGCCGCGATTCCCCGCAGTCATCATTGCTTCCCAATTCGAGCCCTCCTGTAATTCGCCATCACCGAGCAGAACAAAAACGCGTCGTTCCGAAGAGTCGAGTTTCGCAGCGATCGCCATCCCCACACTGATGGGCAAACCATGTCCCAGTGGTCCGGTGTTAGCTTCCACAGCGCGCACTTTATTGCGAGCCGGGTGGCCGTTGAGCATTGATTTTTCTTGTAAAAACGTTCGCAAGGAATCTGGGTGAATGTAACCAGCCATTGCCAAGATCGGA
>JAJYRW010000148.1 GCA_021793895.1 Actinomycetes bacterium | reverse complement strand
AGATCATGCAGGGCATCCGGCGGGGCGCTCTCGTCGCTCCCAATATCGACCTTTCCGCATCGAATAGCGCTATTTGCACCGCGAAATCGCCCAGTGGCGGACCTTCGATTGCGGCGAAAGCGGTTAGTTCGGATGCGTTGGAATCGTTAAATTACTTGTAAAGTTGGAGCCGCTTATCGTGACAGGTATCACCCCAGCAGACTTCCAGCGCTGCTGATCCGGCACTTTCCGCTAGCGGCGGCCGGGGCGGATGAGGCTGGCGCGGCGGAGGCCCGGTAGCGGTGGGCAGTGCGGCAGCGATGAAGCCACTGAAACCGCAGACCATGGCATGCTGAACGCCGCCGGCAGCGAAACAAAAACGGCCCGAATCGTTAAGATTCGGGCCGTTATCAGTGGCGGGTGAGGGATTTGAACCCACGAAGTCGATGACGGCTGATTTACAGTCAGCTCCCTTTGGCCGCTCGGGCAACCCGCCAGGTGCAGATGGAACAATAGCAACAGTTGTGGCAAGTTAAAAATGCGGGGTCCCGCAATCAGAGGAGCATAAAATGGCAGATTCATCTTTTGACGTTGTCAGCAAGGTCGACCGGCAAGAAGTCGACAACGCGCTGAACCAGGCTGGCAAGGAAATTTCCCAGCGTTACGACTTCAAAAACGTCGGCGCGAGCATCGACTGGAGCGGCGAAGCGATCGTCATGACGGCCAACAGTGAAGAGCGGGTGAAGGCCGTCCTCGATGTCTTCCAATCCCGGCTTATCAAACGTGGCGTGTCACTAAAGGCTCTTGAAGTCGGCGAGCCTCAGCCCTCGGGCAAAGAATACAAACTCTCGGCCACGCTCAAGGAAGGCCTCTCGAGCGAGAACGCGAAGAAGCTCGCGAAGCTGGTCCGCGATGAAGGCCCCAAGGGCGTTAAGACCCAAATTCAGGGTGATGAACTACGCGTTTCGAGCAAGTCCCGCGATGCATTGCAAGACGTCATCGGGTTGCTAAAAAAAGCCGATGTCGACGCAGCCCTGCAGTTCGTCAACTACCGCTAAGTAATAACGACCGCGGGGTAAGCGCGACCGTTAGTCGCTCACCCGCGCTCGCCCGCCATGGATTCCAGCCGTGCAATGCGG
The DNA here is from genome assembly GCA_021793895.1 of Actinomycetes bacterium. Next base: position 3,761 of record JAJYRW010000148.1, on the reverse strand, counting down.
TCTGCCATGGGCGGGTGAGTAGCAAAGAGTTGCTGCATGCCGCCGGCGCGAAACGGATTAGCAATCATCAGGTGCGAAACGTTGCGTAAATCATTCGTGCTGGGCAAGGGCGCCCGCGCAACCCCGTGTTCGAGTTTGCGCAACGCGCTAGCCAGTGCGAGCGGATCACCGGTCAATTCTGAACCGTGCCGATCGGCCGCGAACTCCCGGTTGCGCGAAATCGCCAACTGGATCAGCACTGCCGCGAATGGTGCCAGCAAGAATGTCGCTAAGAGCCCCAGCGGGTTCGCATTACGCTCCCTGCCGCCCCCAAAAATCAGTAAGAAATTCGCGAGCGAAGTAATAACCCCGGCGAGCGCCGCCGCAATCGAAGACGTCAAAACATCGCGGTTATAGACGTGCATTAATTCGTGCCCCAAAACCGCGCGCAATTCACGCTCGTTCAATAAATCTAAGATTCCCTGCGTGCAGCACACAGCAGCGTTTCGCGGGTTCCGGCCCGTCGCAAAGGCGTTCGGCGCGGCCGTGGGGGAAACGTAGAGCCGCGGCATGGGGCTTTGTGCGGCGGTCGATAATTCCCGCACGATCCGGTACATCTGCGGTTGCTGAACTTCGCTGACGGGTCGCGCTTGCATGGAGCGCAGCGCAATTTTGTCTGAGTTCCAAAAGGTAACCGCTGTACCCACGAGCCCAAAAGCGACGAAAAACCACAGGTACGCGCCGCCGTCCACAAGCGCATTAATCCCCAACAAAATGGCCCACAGCAGGCCAAATAGGAAGGCGGTTTTAACGCCGTTGGTGAATCGAGAAGCGGACACGGGGTGCACCTTTCTGCGCGTAATTTAGCGAGGTTCGCTATATAGATAACGCAGGAGCACCCCGGTCAAGTTCCCGATGTGATGCTTCGAACATTTAGCCGTTTGTGGCGGCCTGCGCCAGCTCCTTAGCCAGCGCGATGGAGGTGAGCTCTTCACGCGGCACAACCTTGATGCGTTCGCGCCCGTCCGCCGCGCCCAACGACAGCTCGTGAGCGTCGATGCGCTGCCAGCCTTCCCAGGTCGTATAGGGCACGCCTCGGGCCTCGAGTCGTTCGAAAACAGCTTCAGGGGCTGCTGCGGTCGCCCGGCGGAGGCCGTCCGTGGCGTCCTGCATGTCGGCGACTATGTTGCCGACGGTTTCCCGCGCATCGGACTTGGTGGAGCCGATTAGACCCACCGGTCCGCGCTTGATCCAGCCGGTTGTGTAAACCCGCGGCAGCGGGGCACCGTCTTGGGTCACGACCCGACCGGCCACATTGGGCATCACGCCGGCGACCTCGTCAAACGGCAAATCCGCAAGCGGTGAGCCGAAGTAGCCCACAGCGCGGTAAACAGCCTGGACATCCCAGTCGTGGAACTCGCCCGTGCCGGATACGGTGCCGTCGCCATTTAGCTGCGTGCGTTCGGTGCGCAAACCGGTAACACTGTCCTTGCCCAAAACCTCAGCGGGACGATGTAAGAAGTGCAGGTGGACGCGCCGCGAAGCAGTCATTTCTTCGGGTTCCTTCAGCGTCCAGTCCGTGAGCGTCTTCACGACCTGTTTGGACTGGTTGGAAGACCGGATCGCCGCCTCGGAGCCATCGTCAAAGTCGAAGTCTTCGGGGTAAACAATTACATCAACATCGCGCACCTGGCCCAGTTCGCGCAATTCCAGCGGTGAGAACTTCACCTGAGCTGGGCCGCGGCGGGCAAAAATGTGAACATCGGTGACGGGATTAGCCTGCAATCCCTCGTACACGTTGGCCGGAATATCAGTGGACAGCAGGTCTTCGGGGTGCTTGGACAGCATGCGCGCCACATCAAGGGCCACGTTCCCGGCGCCAATTACGGCAACTTCGCGGGCCGCCAAGGGCCAACTGCGTCCCACATCGGGGTGGCCGTCGTACCAGTTAACAAAGTCGGCAGCGCCATAGGACTCGGGCAGGTCAATGCCCGGAATATCGAGCTGTGCGTCGCGGATGCATCCCGTTGAGAAGATCACGACGTCATAAAGTTCATGCAGATCAGAAAGGGTTAGGTCAGTGCCGTAGTTGACGTTGCCAATAAACCGAGCCGCGCCACGGTCCAGCACCTTGTGCAGGGCGACCATGATTTGTTTAATGCGCGGGTGATCGGGGGCAACGCCGTAACGCACGAGCCCATAGGGGCCTGGCAGGCGCTCTAGCAGGTCGATACTGACATCGACCTCAGATTGGGAGAGGATGTCGGCGGCATAGATTCCAGCCGGCCCGGCACCAACGATTCCAACTCGAAGTGGACGAGCCACAGGATCTCCTGGGGTTGGGGTCATCGAAAAGCCCATTAAGGACCGTGGATAGTCTACGCCGCTGTTAGGCAAACCTCACCTGCCGGTGGTAAAAACCCCCGAAGTTTGTGAGCAAAATCACGAGCAGCACCGGGTTTTGCAGCCTGCGCAGGCACGTTTTGCAGCCCGCCCGGGTGAGTTCTTCGGCCCGCCCGAGTGAGCCTTTCGGCCCGCTTAGACCGGTAGAACGGTAATAACGACGTTTCCCACCTGGATTTTCGCCCCCGGTGTCACCCGGACCTGCTGTTCGGGCATGCACACAATTTGTTGCCCATCGGCCAGCGTCACGACGGAACCATTGGTCGAGGTGCGATCGGCCATCCACAGGCCGCGGGCATCGAGTCCCAAAATAATATGCGTCTTCGAAACTGACCGCTCCGGATCCTTCACGCTCAGCAGCGTTACGGCCCGCTCCCCCGGACGCGGCGCCGGATTTCGGCCCACGAGCGTCGTGCCCCGAATGTCGACCACCTGGCCATCGGAGACGCTAATGCGCGCCTGCACTGGCTCGGGCGCCGAGGGGCTGTAGGCGCGACGGGCCTGACCGGGCCGCACCAGGCGCGTCATTTCTACTTCATCATCAATTTGGGACGGCGGCGCTGCAGCGGGTGTGGGCGGCGCGGTTGGGGCGGGGTCGGGAATGGGCGTCTCAGGGACAGCGGGGGCAACGGGCGCCGCGGGTGAGGCGGTAGGAGCCGGCGGAGCCGTAGCCGCTGGCGGGATGGCAGTCGCTCCAGGTGCCGCGGGGGCCGGCGGTGGTGTCTGCGCGGCAGGTGGATTCTGTGCGGCAGGTGGGTTCTGCGCGGCAGGCCGGGCCGCGGCGGGCGGCATCGCGTGCGCCCGTTCGGGTTGGCTGGGGCCCGAGCGATCCAACCACGCCGGAAGTGGGGCGGGCGGGGCGCTGGCAACCGGGGGCGGATTGAGGCTGCGTGCCAGGGGTGAGTTAATTACTTGGGTCTGATCGGCCGCTGAGCCCCGATACTCCCAGGGCACACCTGCTGGCCCCTGCGATAGAGGCGCAAAACCGGTTGCCTCGTGCACGCGCGCCCGCGCCGGATCCACATCGGCTGGAACGACCAGCGCTGCCGTGAGCCGGTCATGGGCTCCTTGGCGTGATTGCGAATCGTTCAAAATCAGCAGCAGGTGGACGATCCAGCCAACGACGGGCACAGCGGCGATCGCGTTGAAGGTGACTCCGCGCAACAGCGCCGATCCCCCACCAAGCGGGCGGCCAGTGTGCCGGGAAATGACCCGGATCCCCACCGTTTTACGCCCCAGGGTTTGCCCCCGCGAGCCCCCGATAACGCAGATGATCAGGGCAAATATTGCCCACACCGCCAGGGTAAGCAGCGGAATGTGGAAGTACTCGCCGGGATAGGTTGCGACCAGGTCAGTCCCCTTGCCCACGACCTGAAAGA
>JAJYRW010000147.1 GCA_021793895.1 Actinomycetes bacterium | reverse complement strand
CTGAGGCCGAACTCTCGGCGGAATACGGTGTCTCGCGCTCCACGGTCCGCTCCGCGCTGCAGCAACTCGAGACCCTCGGGCTCACAATCACTCGGCACGGCATGGGAACATTCGTTTCTCCCTATGGGCACGCGATCAAGGCGGGGCTGCAGGAATTGCGGTCCATGACGGATACGATCCGCGCGCACGGGATGACCCCAAAAATGGATTATCACAGCGTCGAGTTCCGGGCCGCTACTGAGCAAGAAGCCGCGGCGCTTGCGCTAGCAGAGGGTACGCGCGTGCTGGCAACTGAGCGGGCCGTTTTAGCCGACGATGTCACGGTGGCGTTTTCATATGAGACGATTCCGGCGGACTATTTGCCCACAGATTTATCGGAAAAAGACGTCCACGGGTCGCTATTTGCGCTAATGGACAAGGCGGGCATTGTTCCCAGCACCGCGGTGGCAGAAGTCAGCGCCGCCAGCGGCCCAGAAATTGGTTGGGGCGATCGCGACCCCGAGACGCTCTATGTGGATTTGCGGCAAATTCACTACGACGGCAACGCACGTCCCGTCGTGCAGTCGCGGACATATTTTCATCAGGGCCGCTTCGAATTCTCGGTATTGCGCGTGCGCTGATCGTGTCCGCTTACATAGCTTTAAGGCAGGAGAATCATTGTGACTGCTGAAATAATCGGTGATGAACGTGAGCTTATTGCACAATTAGTTGATATTGGGCGCCGCTGCGTTTCGCAGGGTCTGGCACTCGCAAGTGGCGGTAATCTATCGGCCCGCTTGCCGGGATCTGATCGATTTTTGGTTACGGGCTCGGGCGAATGGCTAGACGAGCTCACGCCAAACTCCTTTTCCATCATGAACCTGGATGGCGAGCGCATCGGCGGCGCCCAACTGCCATCCAGCGAATGGAAACTGCACCAGCGCACCTATCGCGCCCGGCCCGACGTGAGCGGAATTGTTCATGCACACCCCCAACACACGGTGCTGCTCGAAGCGCTGAAGAAACCGATTCGGTTCTTAACCCTCGACCACGCCTACTACGTGGCATCGGTGGGTACCGTCCCGTTCCTGCCCAACGGGTCGGACGAACTTGCCGACCAGGCGGCAGAACAGATGCTAAAGCATGATGCGGTGATTTTGGCCCATCACGGAGCCACGACCGTGGGTGAAAACGTTCGCATGGCGTTTCGGCGCGCAATGCTGCTAGAAGAAGCCGCCACCACAACTTTTCGCGCGCTCGCACTGGGCGATGAAAATACCAGCTTCCCGGAGGATGCCGAAGCGACGTTGGCGCACGCCTAGGAAGGGGAGCACGCCTAGAAGCGGAGCGTGCCCCCAATAGCGTTCGGCGCCGATCACTGTTGTTAATATGTCCAAAATCAAGGGGATTGTGTATGGGGGACTACTCCCGCAGGAAGCGAAGAAGCACTAGTGCTACCTGTTTGGCGGAGCACAATACTAGGGGGAGATACTAAGGAACTCGCATATTTAAACGCGCTAGCGTGCGGAAAGCGACCACATTAGGGCATACGGTCGATTTCAGGGTCTCACGCTTCCGCTAGCCGCGGTCTCGAACTGGCAAAATGCGCCAAACCGTTGACAGCCTCGCACAACCGCCCTAATGTCGAAACAACTTGTCAGACAACCGGTGAGATGTCAACGCGTGCACGTTTTGCGTACCGCAAAAGAATAAGTTTATGGATTAGCGCGGTTTCGGCAACAGCGCCGAAAACCGCTGGAGTGAAGCTTCGCAAAGATGCGGGCTCAACCGAAAGGACTGGCGTGAAGAATCGCAAAATTATTTCTGCGGGTGTGGTCGCACTCGCTCTGCTGGTCACCGCTTGCAGCCAAGACACCGGCGCCGGTGCTGACCCGCAGGACTCAGATGCACAAAACACTGTTCCAGATGAGGGCGAGGTCGAGGAATCAAAAAGCGCCGAGCTTCCGCCGCCATTCGATGAAGGCGGAGTAAAGATCGCACTGGTACAAAACTCCGGCGCAGGTGATTATTTTCAGCAGTATTTAAACGGATCCAAACAGCAAGCCGACGCCATGGATGTCGAACTGGATGTTTATGACGCGCAGGCCGACGATGCTAAACAAGTAACGGACATGGAAACAGCGATCGGTTCGGACGTAGACGGCATTATCGTTCGCCACGGGCACCCCGACACGATGTGCCCTTTGATCAATAAGGCCCTTGACGCTGACATCCCAGTTGTCATTTATGACGTAGCGACAATTGAATGCGCCCCAGACGCAGTCGAAACCGCCCAAAGTGACGCTGACCTGGCCGAAACAGTGCTGGCGCAAATGGCTGAGGATATCGGCCCGGACCAAAACGTGGGATACGTAAACGTTTACGGCATCGCTCCTTTGGATAGGCGCGACGTTGTCTGGAAGGAATACCTCGAAGAAAACAATTGGAACCAGAAATTTTTCACTGGCAAGTTCACAAACGCGGTCGCTACCGATAATGCTCCGCTAGTTGACGCCGCGATCAAAGCCAATTCGGACGTCACCGCAATTTTCGCTCCCTATGACGAACTAACAAAAGCCACCGTTTCAGCGATAGAACAAAACAACCTCAATGACCAAATCGTTGCTTACGGTGTCGACATTTCGAATGCGGACATTGAAGTAATGACCGCGGAAAATAGCCCCTGGGTTGCTACCGCAACAACTGATCCGAATGCGATCGGGGCAGCCGTCATGCGCACGATGTTCCTGGAGCTAGCGGGTGAACTAGATGAACGACAAGTTACTTTCCCCGGCGTTTTAGTCACCCAAGATTTCTTGCTAGAAAATGAAATTCAAAATATGGAGGATTTACGAGGCGCCATGCCGGAACTCCATCTGACCGATGAAGCCACATCGGACTGGATTTCTACCGTTAGCTTTTAAAAATTCGCGGTGACCCTCGTCAATCCACAATGCAGACGAGGGTCACTGCGAAAGCACCACTTCAGTCCGCGGTTTATCTGGCGGGGCGATCCGAGCCCCGGTAAAAAGAGGTGTTACGGGGCATGGCCCGATCCCGAGAAAACGATAAAGTTCTTCAACTCAACGGCATCACGAAGAATTTCGGTAAAAATCGAGTTCTTAAAGGCGTCGATTTGGCGTTGCATTCAGGGGAAATATTAGGACTCCTTGGTGCGAATGGAGCTGGAAAATCCACTCTAATCAAGATTCTGTCCGGGGTTTATACCGACTTTGGCGGCAGCATGGAATCGGGCGGTACGCAACTCGCTGTTGATTCACCGTTGGCTGCTAAACAGCAGGGCATACAAACCGTGCACCAGCGCATCGACGAGGGAATAGTTCCCGGATTGACGGTTGCTGAAAATCTCGTTTTTGAAGAGATTTCTGAGGGCCGCCTTCCCGCAGTGCGGTCCTTGCGGCAGATTATGCCGCGGGCACGACAAGTCGCGGCAAGCTTAGATTTAAATTGGTCCGATTCGCTTTTGCGCAAAGATGTTGCCGAACTTGGTATCGCAGATCGGCAGTTATTACTTTTAGCACGTGCGCTAGTGCGCAATCCGAAGGTTCTGATCTTGGACGAACCGACATCAGCGTTGTCGCAAGTCGAGTCTGAACGTCTTTTTGAAGTAATTGAAGGCTTGCGAGCAACCGGTGTCGCCGTGGTCTATGTCTCCCACCGGCTTGGTGAGGTTAACTCGCTTGCTGACCGCATTGTCGTTTTACGGGAAGGGCAAATTTGCGCTGAGCAAAATGCGCCTTTTGATTGGCATAAAGCCGTGCTGGACATGCTCGGGGAGCAGGTAGTAGTCCAACTCGATGCCCTCGAGGAGCGGCGCGGCACCGAGGTGGCACTAGAACTCCAACAGGTTCGCTTGCTTGGGCACGCTGATCCTATTGACCTGAAGTTTCGCAGCGGCGAAGTTACCGGTGTGGTGGGGCTTCTGGGCGCGGGCAAAACTGAGTTGGCCAGTGGCATTTTTGGGGCCCAACCGTTTGAACAGGGTCGAATGCGGTTATTCGATAAACCTTTCGCTCCCACTCGTCCGGCAGAGGCGATTAAGGACGGCGTCTATCTCGTTCCGGAGGACCGCACCGATGAGGCCATGCTTCCGGGCTGGTCTATTGCTCACACTGTTTCGTTGCCCTTCTTAACTTCTCTATGCCGCAGTGGAGTTATTGATTCGTTAGCCGAGCGTCGCCGTAGTAAGCGCGTGATCGAGCAATTTGGAGTGGTTTCAACGTCATTGCATCAGGACGTCGACGCGCTCTCTGGCGGGAATCAACAAAAAGTGATTGTGGGCCGCTGGTTTGCTGGTGAGCCACGCCTGATGATGTTGGATGAACCATTTCGCGGAGTAGATCTCGGCGCGCGTCGAGATATTTCAACGCACGCCCGATCTGTCGCGCACGCCGGTTCGTGCGTGGTGGTTTTATCCAGTGACATCGACGAAATCCGAGAAGTTGCAGATCGAATAATCGTGTTGGTCGAGGGAGAAGTGCGGGTGGATTCTTACACCTCTGAATTAACGAGAGATCAAATCGTTCACTACATGTCGGAGGTGGCCTGATGAGCACTCAGACTGCCGACCGCAGCAAGCTCAACGCACTGCGCGATGGTGTCGTTAAATACGGGTTTATAGCCGTAACCATCATCCTGTTTGCTTATTTCGCCATCACTGAGCCCTCATTTCGCACGACAACCACATTCTTCTCAATGCTGAAATTTGCCTCGGTCGTTGCGATTTTGGGACTCGGCGTAACTTTCACCATGGTGGTAGGAGGCATCGACCTGTCGGTTGGTTCGGTTGCGGGTATGTCAGTAACACTCGCGGCCATGACTATGGTGTTTTACGCCAAGACCGGGCCCGTGGCAATAGGCGTTGTACTAATCGCCGGCGCGCTGGTGG
>JAJYRW010000146.1 GCA_021793895.1 Actinomycetes bacterium | reverse complement strand
CAGCTAGCCCAGCGAACTTCCGCTCCCAGGGCAGTGAGCGTTTCGATCAGGACGGCAGTTTGCACAGTCATGTGAAGTGATCCAGCGATGCGAGCCCCCGCTAGCGGCTGTGCCGGGCCAAATTCCCGTCGCAATGCCATTAGCCCAGGCATTTCATGTTCAGCAAGCCGGATCTGGTGGCGGCCAGCCGGAGCCAAAGCCAAGTCGCGGATCTTGAAATTCATGTGTATGTTTCCTTTCAACACAAGCAGTGCTGTGTACGGTACGTGCTTATCGATACCAGCGGCTAACCCACCACAATAACTACCCAGAAAGTAACAAAGCGATAACAATCCAATAATGGGTGATTTTGCCTGCAATTCCTTGACTAATCCTTGACCAAATCCGCCAAAATACCCATATTTTCGCGTGCTTTTGCTTGCGAACACGGTCAAAATCTGGTGTTGTGTGTCAATGCCTGGGATTTGTAGGCGGGTTTGTGGTGTCAATTTTCATGCCCGCCCACCCCATCTCGGGTCCCCGAAGCGAAGAGGAAAAGCGTGAACGCCCTGCGCGTTGAAAATGTCTACAAGGTGTTCGGTAGACGCCCCCAAGAGGCAGTAAGGCGAATTGAAGCTGGTGCCTCTCGCGACGAAGTAAGTGCACTTGGCACTGCCGCAGTGATCGATGCCTCGTTCGAGGTAAAAACAGGCGAGACTTTCGTTGTGATGGGCCTATCGGGCTCCGGTAAATCAACCCTAATTCGGATGCTCAACGGTCTGCTTGAGCCGAGCGCCGGAAAAATTTACATTGGCGATGACGAGATCACCTCCGTCTCGGCTGCCCAACTCCGCGAGATCCGCCGCAAGCGCATCTCCATGGTTTTCCAACACTTTGCCCTCCTGCCCCACCGCACCGTTTTACAAAACGCGGCTATGGGTCTTGAAATTCAGGGCTATGACCACGATGAGCGCACCAAGATGGCGATGGAATCGCTCGAAATGGTCGGTCTGGGTGGTTGGGAGGACATGCTTCCCAATGAACTATCCGGTGGTATGCGCCAGCGGGTAGGTTTGGCCCGCGCGCTCGCGACTGGCACCGACGTCCTGCTGATGGACGAGGCGTTTTCCGCTCTCGACCCCCTGATTCGTCGGGAGATGCAGGAACAGCTCATCGAGTTGAACCAGAAGTTAAACAAGACCGTCATCTTCATTACTCACGACCTAAACGAGGCAATGAACCTCGGTGACCGCATCGCCGTGATGCGCGATGGACGGATCGTCCAGATCGGAACGTCAGAAGAAATTCTGTCCGACCCGGCCAACGACTACGTTGCACAATTCGTTGCAGATGTAGACCGCACTCGCGTGCTGACTGCAGAGAGCGTCATGGAACGCCCGAAGGTAACCATCGGGGCCGGCGCTGGACCGCGGCTAGCACTGCGGGAGATGCGCGATAAGCAAGTAACCGCGGCGTATGTCATTGAACGCGATCGCACGCTGCGCGGAATCGTTACGGACACGGACGTAGTTGCAGCCGTACGGGCGGAGAAGACGACTCTGACTGATCTCATCGATCCTGATGTGACCTCAGTGCACGTGGACCAGCCCCTAGCCGATTTGTTCGCGCCCGCAGTTGAGACGAAATTACCCACGCCAGTGGTTGATGACGACAATAAGCTTTTGGGAGTAATCCCGCGCGTTACCCTGCTTACCGCCCTGGCCGAGGCCGCAAACGGCAACGACGTGAACGGTGGCAGTACCGAAACCGACGGCGAGGAAGCAGATAAGGCGGAAGTGACGTCGTCCTCAATTGAATCTGAAGTGAATCCAATCCCGGAAGCAGACGACGAAAAGGAGGTGCGCTAAGTGATAACCGCAGCAAACGATGATCTGCTATACCGTCTCGAAATCGGTGACGCCGTAGCGGATGGCGTTAAGTGGCTTACCAGCGCGTGGAAACCCTTTTTCGACTTTGTTAAGTCGCTGCTTCTTGGTATCTACAACGCACTTGTCGATGTGCTTCTGGATCCAGCTTTTTGGGTCGTGGCCATTATTTTTGGCCTCATCGGCTGGGCAGCCACTAACTGGCAAGGTGGTATCGCCGCCGCAGTCATAACAGGGGCTGTGACATTTTTCTTTGACATTCCCGCGGTAATCATCATTATGGTGGCGCTAGTGCTTATCGCACTGGTTGCTTCAGGCTGGGGATTAGCCGCAATTACCGCAGTTGGCGTCGTACTTATTTACGTGGTCAATCAATGGGACCTAGCCATGGCAACACTGGCTCTGGTTGTTGAGGCGACCGTCTTTGCACTCATCTTTGCGATTCCGCTGGGAATCCTGGCCGCCAAATCGCGTGTTGCGTCAGTAATTATTCGACCGGTGCTGGACTTTATGCAGACCATGCCCGCGTTCGTATACCTGATCCCCGCAGTGGTTATCTTCTATACCGGCCCCACGGTCGGTATCATTGCGACGGTTATTTTCGCAATGGCTCCCGGTGTTCGGTTCACCGAACTGGGAATTCGCCAGGTCGATAGTGAAGTTGTCGAAGCTGGCCACGCATTCGGTTCGTCTCCGTGGCGGATTTTGCGCCAAATTGAACTGCCGTTGGCGTTGCCAACCATCATGGCCGGTATTAACCAGGTCATCATGCTCAGCCTGTCGATGGTTGTTATCGCAGGTATGGTTGGCGCCGGCGGTTTGGGTAAGGACGTCGTTAGCGCCCTGTCCCGCGTGAACGTTTCGCTCGGATTCGAAGCCGGACTCGCAGTTGTGATCCTTGCGATCTATCTCGACCGCGTCACAGCTGGCCTCTCCAGCCGCTCGGCAGTAGCCCGAGCCCAAAAGGCCCGTGCCGAATAAACTCGGCCGGATTTTTGCGAGTCACACCACAAACCTCAAGACAAGAAACGCAACGGCATCATGCCGTGCACGAAAGGAAACAATGAGGAAGAACGCACGTTTTCTCTCTATTGCTGCGCTGGGCGCCGCAGGAGCACTCGTATTGGGTGCTTGCGGCAGCGATGACAACGGAGGCTCCACCAACGGTGGCTCCGACGAAGGCGGCAATGGAAACGGCGAAAACAAGGAAATTTCGATTTCCATCCACTCCGGTTGGGATGAAGGCATTGCCGTCTCCTACCTGTGGAAGGCTGCTCTCGAAGAGAACGGCTATGAAGTAACCATGGGCGACCCGGCTGAAGCCGGCCCCAACTACACCGCACTTGCCGGTGGCGAGTACGACCTGAACTTCGACATGTGGCTGCCGATCACTCACGAGGCATACCTCGAAGAGTACGGTGACGACCTTGAAATGCTCGGCGTCTGGTACGACGATGCCGTGCTGACCATCGCGGTGAATGAGGATGCCCCCATCACCTCGCTAGATGAGTTGGCCGACCACGCTGATGAATTCGGCAACCGCATCGAGGGCATTGAGCCCGGTGCCGGCCTGACCGACATCACCAAGAACGTCGCGATCCCCGAATACGGCCTGGAAGACATGGAGTTCGTTGAGTCCTCCACTCCAGCCATGCTCGGTGCCCTAACCGGTGCTACCGATAACGGTGAAAACATCGTCGTTACGCTGTGGCGCCCTCACTGGGCCTACGACGCCTTCCCGATTCGTGACCTGGAAGACCCCAAGGGCGCGATGGGTGAAGCAGAAGAGATCAACATCGTTGGTCGTATCGGCTTCACAGAAGACCACCCCGAAGTTGCTGAAGCAATCGAAAACTTCGAACTGACTGACGATCAGCTCTTCTCCCTGGAAAACGTAATGTTCAACCAGGACGATGGTGAAGATCCGGAAGGTTCAGTTCAGACCTGGCTCGAAGAAGAAGAAAACAAGGAATTCTTCGACTCGATGCTTGGCTAAGTTCGGCTGAATTGATCGCCAATTAACGGCGACATGAAATAGCGCTGTAGCGCTCATTTCAAAACGCGAAGAGCCCCGTTGGGAACGGATTCGTTTCCCGGCGGGGCTTTTTGCTGCCTGGGGCTTTAGTTCGCCGTTACCAACCGAGCATGTGTCCTCCGAGGAAGAGCGCTATTCCTGCACGTGGTACTCAAAGCGTGTCACATCAACCCGCGTCTGCGTATCCCGCCCATTACTGGTGGTATAAACGCCAAACCACAGGCCCAAAAAGCCGCCCGTTGCCATGGAATCAAGGCTGCGGCCATCGAAAGTTACGGTGAGTTTCCCGGCCCCTGCCTGCACGCGATATTCCTGGCCGTGGGCAGAAATCTCAAACTGAAATGTCCCGCTTTCCGCCGTGGCAGCCCGCTCCCCGGCAGCCTGCTCCGCCGGAACAGAAACGCGCTCCAGCACGCGGTCTTGCCCCTTGATCCGGTGCACCGCCAAGAACATCAGATCACCGCCCTCGGGGTCGCGCACGACACAGCAACGCACGTGGTCTTCTTCTGATTGGCGCACCACAACGCCCACTTCTTCGCCGGGCGCTAGCTCCGCGACGATCTCAGTGCGCACCCGTACGTCGCGATGCTGCTGGCGCACGGCCAATAGGGAGGGACGGCTGCGATCAGCCAGGGTCGTCGGGCGCATCGCCATGCGCCAGCCATCGCCTCGGGGTTCAGCAAAGTCGATCGGGCCGCGCAGGGTCGTCCACCGTAGGTCGTTAGCGGTAATCAATTCGGCCGCGCCTTCACCTTCGTCTTCCGCGCCATCACCGTCAACCACCCCGCCGGCCGCTGCTCCCCCACCTGCGAACGGCACCGGCACCTCATCCGTAATCCGCCCCACACCCGGCGCAAATACCGGCCAGCCTTCCTCCCACACCACCGGCACCAAGAACGTCTCCCGGCCCAGGTTGTAGTGATAGCCGCCGTACGGGCGCATCGCTAAAAGCACTGCCCACCAAGAGCCATCGCGCGCCTGAACCAAATCAGCATGGAGATCG
>JAJYRW010000145.1 GCA_021793895.1 Actinomycetes bacterium | reverse complement strand
TGCGGTGCCAACGGCTAGTACGTCATCGCGGTGGTCGTGTTGGCCCTGGTCGACTTCGCCGTCTTCAATTCCGGTCAGGCGGCGACCAAAACGCGAGGTGGTGTAGCCCACTGAAAGCAGCGGCGAACCGGTTAATCCGACCTGCTTGCATCCGGCTACCGCCACCGAGGGGGAAAGCTCGACGCTGCTGCGCAGGGCGCGCAGGGCCGCGGGTTCAGGTGGGGAATCGTCATGCAGCAGCCACAACCAGTTTTGGTCATCTGGTTCGACTTCAAGCTGGGGCAATCCCGCGCGCACGAGCGCGCCCAGGTTCGACCCGGCCAGCTCAAAGTAGTCAATATCCGGAGCGGCGGAGGAGATTTCCGCAGTGGTGTCGTCCCAAATTTTTGAAATGTCGGCGCGGTTATTGGTGCCGCTCCAGTCGAAAACCGCGATCTGATCGGGGGCGCGCTCCTGGGAGGCGAGGGCCTCCAAAGTCATGGGCAGGTACGTCGTGACTCCGTTCGTCACGACGATTGCGGTGACCTTCACGCGTTAATCCACGTGAAGCGGGAGCTGTGGATGCTGGACGAAGTCACGTATGAAAATTACTACACCGCGCGGCGCTTGAGTTTGCGGCGTTCCCGTTCGGACAGGCCGCCCCAAATACCAAAGCGCTCGTCATTTTCCAGGGCGTAGGCCAGGCATTCGGCGCGCACTTCGCACGAGACGCAAATCTTTTTCGCATCGCGCGTCGAGCCGCCCTTTTCCGGGAAAAATGCCTCCGGATCCGTCTCCGCGCACAGGGCGCGCTCCTGCCAACCGAGGTCGCCCTCGTCTTCACCAGCATCGAACAGCGGTAATACGCTCCCCGCATCTTCGCGGGTTATTGCATTGTCGGAGTTGTCATCTCCAAGGATGTTCCACACTAGGACCGCCTCCATCTACCGCTTTTTAGACTGCTTTCGCGTTGCCGAGCCCGGCGGGCCGCGGCGATCGCATGAGTAAATTACACGCGTGTAACACGAAAACGTCAAGCCGAGGTTACCAACACGCCTAGTCAATGGTTCGTTCTGGCCCAACGCCCTAGGGTGGGTGCATGGGAATTTCGCACACCGTCGCTGACCTTATTGCTCGCGTAAATTCGGACCCCGGGCGCCCGCGCATTACCTGGTACGCCCCGGGCGGGGAGCGCGTCGAACTCTCCGGCCGGGTACTTGAGAACTGGGTGGCCAAAACCACGAATCTGCTGGTGGAAGAGTTCGATGCTGAGCCGGGCGTGCGCGTTTTTTTGGACATGCCCACCCACTGGAAACAGGTCGTTTGGGCGCTGTCAGTGTGGCGGGCCGGGGCGACCTTGGTGCTCAGCGATGACGTCGCGGAATTTGCCGGTCCCGCGCCGGACGTGGTCGTCACATCGAACCCGGAGCGCTGGAGTGATACGGCGCGTTCAACGCAGGTCGTCGCGATCGCACTGGGGTCTTTGGCGCGGGAGTGGGAGGGCGAATTGCCTTCCGGAATTATGGACGGCGTCGCTGAAATTCCGCTGTTTGATGACCTTTTGGGCTGGACTACTGAACCGACGGCCACCGATGTGGCCGTTGAGTATGTTGATGGCCACGATCGAACCTACGGCGATTTATTGAACTACGCGGCGACGTTTGCCCAGGGGCGTGATCGCGATGAAATGCCGCTGCGCATGCTCGTCTCCGGGGAGCCTTATCGGGCTTTATTTGCCGTAGTGGGCGTTTTGAGCCGCGATGGTTCGGCCGTTTTGCTGGATGAGGAAGAGGCCGCGGCGCTGGAAGTGGATTCGGTGCGCCGCCAGCGGTTGATCGAAACGGAGCGCGTGACGGTTTGAGCGTGCACTAGCAATAATGACTTGCAGAAAACGCTGACATCCCGCGAAGCACAAGCGGCAAAATCGAGAGCGGAACGCCTCAGCCTCCCTGCACTTCTCGCGACTTCATTAAGTTAGTCGGCGAGGTCTGCATAGAATTCGATGCGCCGCTGATCATCGCCAAGCCGAACTGTGATCTCATAGCTTCCTGGTTCGGGGATTTCTAAGTCTGTAAGGGGAATAAGGATCGGAATATACCCTCGTCTGCCTGCTTCTGCCTCGATTTCGAGTTCGCCGTCTTCACCCCACAAAACCTGTCCAGTTTGAGAACTGCGAAGAGAGAACGAGAAACTGACCTTTATTGAAGGACCGCCAGCTTCTACCAAAACGTCAGTCACTATTACAAGTGTGGCGCCAAAAACTGCCGGAAATTCTGTCCGGTATAACTGATTTATAAATCCAGACAAAACACTCAAAGTATTCTCACGCACGTTGGCTGCGTCGGCTAAAAACGCGGCTGCAATTTTCATTTCTTCCCAATCGACGGCGATTCTTGCTGGCCACGTTGAAGCCGAAAAGTGATATTTGAGTCTATTGCGTTCGCAGTTTCCCGCATCGCGGTTGCAGGTAAATCTCCTATGAAATAGAAATTACCCCGGGCCGGCTCATGATCTTCCTTACGACTGGTAAACAGAATCTTATGCGAACCGCGCTCGTTTGCATAATAAACTGCGCCACCGTTTTTTCGGCGTGATTTCCTCTTTTCTCGCCGGGGTGTCAAAGAAGGAATATTGGGTTTCGTAGGCGTGGCGTCTAACTCGAATTTATACCCAAGTGCGCGCAAAAACCGTGCAATTGTTGTTATTTTAAGATTGCCTTCAGAGTTCAACACCTGGGACACTCGACCTTCAGTTACGCCCACGTGTTCTGCGAGCTCCTTTTGAGAAAGCGAAGAGCGCTCAAAGGCAGTGCGTAAAAGATGCAATACGCGCACTTCCGCGCGAGCCGCTGCTAGTTCTAAATTACGAAGTGGATCCGCATCTTCTACTTCAATTAAGGACGCGGGCCGCTGGCCCGCCTCCTGCTGATATTCAATTTCGGTCATGTTTGAGATCCTCCTCTCTAACAACAAGCGCTTTGATTAAGTCGCTCTTTCGCGTTTTTTGCTCAGACTTCCCAAAGTAGTGACCCAGCCGTACATATTCGTCAAAATGTTCAGGAAAATCAAAACGCCGCTTCGCCCAATGTGAGTCGTTCCTTGTGCCCGTTTTCACCGTGAAACTACCGTCGCCAAGCGTGTCATAGAACGTCACTCGCAACGTCCCAATCTTGAATTCCCATATTCCTTGATGAAGATAGTCATAATCTTTAAGGGGTTCACCGTGATCAGCTAGATACTCAATCTCGGCGATAAGTCGACTGCGATCCGCTGCCTGCCGGCTGTCCGGAAAATGGTGGGCACTGGGGTCCGGCCACATTCCTTGGTCTAACAACTCCAGAAGTTCAACCGCCGGACTCGTTGCACCATCGCTCAATACAGCACATGCAACTTCATGATAGTCACCATCCGCCAAGACCGTTCTCACAACTTTAGCCAAGTCTAAACTCTCCTCATGCTTTCATCAAGCTATTCGGCCTTCGCTTTGAATCTACTGAGCAGGACTGACATGCACGGAAAGCCTGCGCATTCGGGAACACTCGAAGCCAGCCCCTGTTAATGAGCGGCTTGATAGGGGCCGCGTAAAGTAACGCTTTTACGCCGGAGTGCTAGTCGCCACGCCTGATGGCTTGGCCAAGAGGCTGGTACTTAGTTGACAGAGCCACGACCTCATCTGTAGCGCCTTCAAGAACACAGGTGAGCAGCTCCCCAGCGTCGGCCTGAGCTGTCGCGATATCCGGGAGGCGCAGCCCAAGCATGGTGTTGATGAGCATGCCCTTGGCCAAGAACGCCTCCGCCTCTTGCGGAGTCAGGCCAACCTCATCCCGCAAGACGCGGTAGATGCTAAGAAACCCCTCCCGAGCCAGCGGGCCGAATTTGTCATGGTGCCCAAGGGTGAGTAGATGCATAACGGTGAGCAGAATCCCTCGATCAGCAACCAGGTCGACGTATGCGCGACCTAGGCGCTCCTCCACCGATTCCTCAGCAGCGGATTCAGAAGCAGCTGCTTGGCGAAATACGGCCTTAATGCGAGAAACGGCACGGCTGGCTGTCTCGGCAAATAACGCTTCCTTCGAGCCGAACGTGCGCACGATGTAGGCCTGGCTCACGCCGGCCGCAGCAGCTACGGCATCGGTTGTGGTTCCGGCGTAGCCGCGCTCGCCGAACACAATGCTGGCAGCATCAAGCATCAGTTCTCGGCGCTCGGCTGCCGGTAAGCGTTGGCTGCGGGTCTCGGTCATATTGACAAGGTATCACTTGATAACTACTGTGCTTGTATTCATTTGATTACAACTAGGAGTAGAAATGGCCGAAAATGCAAAGCGCGCTCCGCTGTGGTGCGTGCTTGTGGCAGTGTCGCTACCAATGTTTATGGCCGCCCTTGACAATCTTGTGGTCACCAACGCGCTACCAGTTATTCGCGCCGACCTCGGCGCATCATTGGAAGAGTTGACGTGGACCATAAACGCCTACACCCTCAGTTTCGCGTCTTTAATCCTCATGGCCTCCGCCCTTGCCGACAGATTCGGTCGACGCCGGGTATTTACCATCGGGCTGGTCGTGTTCACGCTCGCTTCCCTTGCCTGCGGAATTAGTAGTGAAGCGTGGATGTTGATCGTTGCCCGCGTGTTCCAGGGCGCGGGCGGGGCGGCGCTGATGCCGCTGTCCCTGACCCTTCTAAGCACCTCGGTGCCCGAGCGGTTGCGCCCGGCAGCGATCGGAATCTGGGGTGGTGTCTCCGGCCTCGGCGTCGCGCTGGGCCCGCTAATCGGCGGAGCAGTGGTCGAGGGGCTGAGCTGGCAGGCGATTTTCTGGCTCAACGTGCCCATCGGCCTAATTTGCCTACCCCTAATCCGCTACGCGCTCCCAGAATCGCGCGGACATGCCCAGCGGCTGGACTTTGCCGGGCTCCTCCTTGACCGGATAGGCGTATTCCG
>JAJYRW010000144.1 GCA_021793895.1 Actinomycetes bacterium | reverse complement strand
CTCGCCGCCAATGCCGCGCAGCACCCGCAAGCCCGCGACGGTGTCCGATCCGAGCGTGGTCAATTCACCCATGGCATCGCGCTGCTCATCTTGGCGCCGCTGCAGGGGGCGGACCACCAACGCGAGGATTCCCAAAACGATGGGCATGCCCAAAATTACGGCAATTCCTAGGGTCATCGAGGTTTTAAGCAGCAAAGTCGCGATTACGAAATAAGAGACCACCGCGCCGGCAAACCACGTGAAAGCGGAAAACAGGTCGCCCATGCGCATCGTGTCGGTGGCCACGGCGGTGACCACTTCACCGGTGGGTACCGCCTTATTTAGCGCGCGACCTCCCATCGAGGCGCGGTAGCCAATTAGACGCGAGGAGCGCAGCGCAGCCCGCAGCCACGAGGCCACGCCCAGCCGGTGATGGAAAATATTGGCACCGACGTGTACGGCTAAAACTGCGAGCAAAATGGCGCTCCAGCGCGTAATAGCACTGCCCGTCCACCCGGCAGCGGTTATCTCGTCAATAGCTATGCCCAATAAATACGGCCACACTGCTAAAGAGGCATCAGAAATCATCGCACCCATCGTGGCCGTCACGGACGTATCTACTTGCTTGCGCAGCAGCCAACTCAGATACGCAACGGGCGATTTTAGCGACGGTTTACCGGGCGGCAGATCCAGGTCTCCGCGCACGGCTGGCAAACCAATTTTGGGCAGCGGGGACACAGCAATAGATCCTAAGTTATGGGTTTAAGTGATGCTCGTCACGATTACCGCTGCTAATAACGCGGTATTTATCAAAAATCTGGGCCGTCCGACCCAGATCAATTAAATGATCAAGACGTTAACATTAAGGGTATCCGTAGCGCTTTTGCTAACCCAAGACTTTTCGCGCAATTGGCCTAAGTAGTTAGAAGGTGGCTTCGTCGTGGCCCGTGCCATTTATATTACGTCCGCCGAGGGAGAGACAGGAAAATCTGCCGTCGCCCTGGGCGTGCTTGATCTTTTGATTCACAGCGTGGAACGCGTGGGAGTTTTCCGTCCCGTGGCGCGGTCGACAACGCATCCGGACTACGTCTTGGAAATGCTGCTGGAACACGACGGCGTGGACCTTACTTATGAAGAGTGCATTGGCGTCACCTATGAAGAGGTGCATTCCAATGCCGATCTGGCGCTCACCAAGATCGTGCAAAAATATGGCGCGATTGCCAGCCGCTGCGATGCGGTTGTGATTGTGGGCTCGGACTACACCGACGTTGCCTCCCCCACGGAACTGGCGTTTAATGCCCGCATCGCGGTAAACCTGGGCGCCCCCGTGCTGCTGGTGGTGCGCGGCGCCGGCCGCACACCGGCTGAAGTTGGCCACGTCGCTGATTTGACGCTGGCAGAACTGCGCCAGGCGCGCGCGCAGGTGGTGGGCGTGATCGGTAACCGGGTGCGGCCCGATGATGTGTATCAGGTGCGCCGCGAGTTAGAAACCCGCGGCGTAGCGGCCTGGACGATCCCCGAAGATCCCATGCTGGCCGCGCCCACGGTACGCCAACTGATGGACGCCTGCGAGGGTGAACTGCTCTCGGGCGATAAAGACTTACTCTCGCGGGAAGTGCTCGATGTGGTCGTGGGGGCGATGTCCATGGAACACGTCCTTGATCACCTCTCCGATGGGGCCACTGTTCTAACTCCCGGCGATCGGGACGCGGTGGCGCTGGCGCTGCTGACCGCCCACGCTGCGGAGGGCTTCCCCTCGCTATCGGCGATGATCCTCAACGGCGGACTGATGCCCTCGCCCCAGGTTTTACGCCTGATGGAGGGCCTGGGTCAGCGCCTGCCCATCATCAGCACCTCGCTGGATACTTTCGAGGCCGCCACCGCAATTTCGCGGGTGCGCGGCCGGTTGTCGATGGAATCTCAGCGCAAGATCGACACTTCACTGTCAATGTTTGAACAGCACGTGGATGTCCCGCGCCTGCGCAGCTTGCTGCAGGTCTCGGCCACCGATGTGGTCACCCCACTGATGTTTGAATACCAGTTGCTGGAGCAGGCCCGCAGCGATCGCAAACACATTGTGCTGCCCGAGGGCACTGATGACCGAATTTTGCGCGCGGCCGGAACGCTGCTGCAACGCCAGGTCGCCGATCTCACGCTGCTGGGGCCCGAAGCGCCCATTCGCGCCCGCGCAACCGAACTGGGGCTAGATATTTCCGCGGCGAAGGTCATTGACCCCCACGAGTCAGAACTGCGCGAGCGCTTCGCCCAGGAATACGCCGAAATTCGCGCCCACCGCGGCATGACGGTGGACCGGGCCCGCGAGGTTGTCACCTCGGTGTCGTATTTCGGCACGCTCATGGTGCACGCCGGGATGGCCGACGGGATGGTCTCCGGCGCCGCCCACACCACCGCGCACACCATTCGGCCCGCGTTTGAAATCATCAAGACCACGCCGGATGTCTCGATCGTGTCGTCGGTGTTCTTGATGTGTTTAGAAGATCGCGTCCTCGTTTATGGTGACTGCGCGGTAAACCCCGATCCCACTAATGAGCAGCTGGCCGATATCGCGATTTCTTCGGCGCAAACCGCCGCCCAGTTCGGCGTGGATCAGCGCATCGCGATGCTGTCGTACTCAACTGGTGAATCGGGCAGCGGCGCGGGCGTGGACAAGGTCCGCTCGGCGACCGAACTGGTGCGCAACCGCCGGCCGGACCTGTCCGTGGAGGGGCCGATTCAATACGACGCGGCCGTGGATGTTTCCGTGGCAAGCGCCAAGCTCCCCGAATCCGCGGTGGCCGGGCACGCAACTGTGTTTATCTTCCCCGACCTCAACACCGGTAACAACACCTATAAGGCTGTCCAGCGCACGGCCGGAGCGGTAGCCGTGGGCCCGGTGCTGCAAGGATTGCGCCGGCCCGTGAATGACCTTTCGCGCGGCGCGCTCGTCCAAGACATTGTCAACACTGTTGCCATCACGGCAATCCAAGCTCAGCAGGTGAAAGATTCGTGACCCGTCGCGTCCTGGTAATTAACTCCGGCTCCTCCTCCATCAAGTACCAGCTCATCGCGGTACCCCCGGCCGAGGACGGCGAAAAAGAAAATGAAGTCCTCGCCTCGGGCCTGGTGGAGCGCATTGGCGAGATTCGCGATGGCAGGCTGCGCCACGACGGTCCTTCTGGCCGGGTAACCCGAGAAATGCCGATCGCGGACCACAAAGCCGGAGTGGGCGCCGTCCTTAAGCTATTTGAAGAAGTTGGACCATCGCTGGAGGCAAACGGCGGCCTGGCCGGGGTGGGGCACCGGGTTGTCCAGGGTGGGGATCGCTTTACGCAACCGGCGTTGATTACGGACGACGTCGTGTCCCGCATTGATCATTTGTCGCCTTTAGCGCCGCTACATAATCCGGCAAATGTGGCGGGAATTGAGGCCGCGCGCGAGGTTTTCCCCGAAGTGGGGCACGTGGCCGTTTTCGATACGGCTTTCCACTCCACGCTCCCGCCGGCGGCATACACCTACGCGATTGATCGGGAAATTGCCAGTAAGTACGGTATTCGGCGCTACGGGTTCCACGGCACCTCACACGGTTACGTGGCCCGGCGCACCGCTCAATTGCTGGGTAAGGACCCATCCGAGGTGAACATCATTGTGATGCACCTGGGCAATGGCGCCTCGATCACGGCCGTGCGCGGGGGGCTGTCAGTTGACACGTCGATGGGACTCACGCCGCTGGAGGGCCTGATGATGGGATCGCGGTCGGGAAATATTGATCCGGCAGTGATTTTCCACCTGCAGCGCGTAGCGGGAATGACCACCGATCAGATTGACACGCTGCTGAACCGCAAGTCCGGAATGCTGGGAATGACCGGCTCGAATGACATGCGTGATGTGCATGAAATGGCCGCCGGAGACGGCGAAGACGCTTTCGATGCGCAGCTGGCGTTGGAGGTTTATTGCCACCGGTTGCAGCACTACATCGGTGCCTATTACGCCCAGTTGGGTCGCCTCGATGCGATCGCGTTCACCGCGGGCGTGGGGGAAAACGATACGTGGGTACGCGAAAACTCACTGGCGGGCCTGGGGCAAATGGGCATTCAGATCGATGCCCAGCGCAATGCCGACCGGTCACAGCCAGAGCGGGAAATTTCCGCAGATGATTCGACCGTGCGGGTATTTGTGGTGCCAACTGATGAAGAAAGCGAGATCGCCCGCCAGACGCTGGATGTGCTTTTTCCCTAGCGGCGCGTCTCGTCGTTTGCCCCGCCAGCAGGGCTGTCTCCCCCGGCGGGTGGGCCGTTTCCCCCGCTGTTGGCCGGATCACCGCCGGCTGGGGTATCAGCTGCAGCGTCCGGTGCGTTTTCCGCTGCAGTTCGGGTGGAGTCGGCCTCGGGCGGGGAATCGGCGCGGCCGTTTTGTCGCGCCTCGGCGTTTAAGCGTGCGCGCACGCTCACCCGCCGCAAGTGGCGGGACATGGACCACAGCAAAAACAGCAAAACCAGCGCTAATAAAAACGCGATAATGAACGACTCGATACCCGGCGAGACATCATCGGGATTAATCGATGGACGCGGCGAAGGCTCATCCTGCGCCAAGACAATCGTGCTGCTGAGGTGAGCGGCCCACAGGTTCAAATTCACGGAACTAGTATCCCCCGGATTCCAGCAAATAGATCATCTTCCGGGATTTGGGTCTCCACCCGCGCCTTAGCTAGTTCAAATTCCTCGGTGCGCCAGACTTCCTTCTCCAAGTCCCGCGGAATTGCGAAAAAGAATCCTTCGGGATCGATCTGGGTCTCATGGGCGCGCAGGGCGTTATCGCGAGCCTCAAAGTAATCGGCGACCTCGATATGCGTTGTCATTTCCCGCTTGGGCCGCGCCGGTCGCTTCCGCGCCCTTTCAATCCAGCCGTCAAAGGGCGATTCCAAACCGCGCTTTTGCATTTCC
>JAJYRW010000143.1 GCA_021793895.1 Actinomycetes bacterium | reverse complement strand
GGTCCCCGCGCAACTAGGCAGGTCCCCGCGCGACCCGCCCAATCGAGTTTCGCAATAGGGGTGTAGCAAAACGCTTTCAAATCGAAGTTAGGCATGCCATACTTGGGGGCGGCGCGGGCTGCAGTATCTAATGCCTCGGCCGTATTAGCACTCCAATTTGGTTTCGAGGTCTCATGGCTGTCGCAACGCCCACACAGGTCGGCGTCCGCACCGCCCCGGTTTACCGGGGCTTTCCGGCAACCGTTGTTAAAACGGACCACATCAGTCCCACATTTTTGCGGATTACCTTTACGGGCGAAGACTTCGCCGATTTCGCGCCTAAAGGTAATGATCAGCGCATCAAGATTATTTTCCCGATGCCCGACGGCGGCGTGGCAGCCTTTCCGCATTTTGTCGACGACAGTTGGTACCAGTTTTGGCGTTCCCTCCCCGAGACGGAACGCAATCCAATGCGCACCTACACGGTGCGTGCTTCCCGTCCGGACGTGCAAGAAATTGATGTAGATTTCGCGATCCATCCCAATGCGGGTCCTGCCACGACCTGGGCTGCCACGGCGCAGGCCGGCGATTCAGTCGTCATCATTGGTCCAAACCGACTGCATTCGGGCGATACCGGCGGCGTCGCATGGCAACCTAACCCGCGCACCCGTCATCTGCTCCTGGTGGGTGACGAAAGTGCCGCGCCAGCGATCTCGGCAATCCTCGCGGATATGGTCCTCGAGCCGGGCCAAGAACTCACGGCCATCATCGAGGTCCCGACTGCGGCCGATATTTTGGATCTCGCCACACCCGCGGGCGCGCAACTCACCTGGTTGCCGCGCGAGGGAGCGCCTCATGGCGAACACTTGATCGATTGCGTCAAGCGCGTCGCACCCCAAATGTTGGAGGCTGTCTCACCATCGTCATCCCGCATGTTGGAAGACGTGGACGTTGACTCACAACTCCTCTGGGAGACGTCTTCAACTCACCCCGAGCCGGACGATGAGGACCCTGACTTTTATGCTTGGCTCGCGGGGGAGGCCCAGGTTATTAAGACTCTCCGTAGGTTCCTGGTGCGCGATCTGGGGATTGATCGCCGGCAGGTCTCGTTTATGGGCTACTGGCGTTATGGTCGCGCCGAAGTTGCGTAAGGCGCAATTTAAAACTGCGTAAACGCAGTGAGTGCCAATCATGTGGGTGCTGTTGCCCGGCTCATCAGAAACTGGAGTAATCCGTGCCATTTTTTGGACACAAAAAGACTTTGAGGGTCTGGCGCGCAATCGCTGCCGCAGCCCTCATATCGCTGTTCGCTGCCGCTTGCTCGGGGGCGTCGGCCGGATCCGAAGAGCGGGAACCAACTCCCAGCGTCGCCGAGAGCGACGGAGTTTTCCCCGTCACGATCGACCATGCTTTGGGTTCGACCGTTATCCCTGCCGAACCGGAGCGGGTCGTCACCATTGGGTGGGCCTCACAGGACACAGTTTTGGCACTGGGAGTCACCCCGGTGGGAATCGCCGAAGACGCGTGGGCCGGCGGCGAAAACGGGCTTCTGCCCTGGAGCGATGCCGCGATCACGCGCACTGGCAAGACCATCGGCAAGCCGGGTGGCGGCGCTGATGTCACCGTGTTTTCCGATATGCCAGAAATCAATATTGAAGAACTCGCTGCGCTGAACCCGGACCTGATTTTGGCCACATATTCGGGTATTTCGCAGGAACAGTACGATCAGTTGTCGAAGCTCGCACCGACGGTGGCTTATCCGGAAACTCCATGGTTGGTGTCCTGGCAGGACCAGACCCTGATTAATGGCAAGGCGCTGGGCCTCGAAGAAGAGGCAGCGGAGCTCATCACCGAAACCGAAGAACACATTGACACTTCTGGGGCAGAAAATCCTGAGTTGCTCGGAACCACATTTGCGTTCATTTATTCTCAGAATGACGGCACTGTCGGAATCTATTTGCCGGGTGATCCGCGCGTTGACCTGCTGATCGGTTTGGGGTTGTCCCCGGCCGATTCGGTAGCGGAATTGCCGACCGCTGAAGGCAAGTTTTATGCCGAAATTTCCCTCGAGAACCTGGACATGCTCAACGATGCCGACGTGATCATCACGTGGTTCAACTCCGAAGAGGAACAGCAGGTGCTGGAAGAATCTGAACTGTTCCAAAGCCTGCCCGCCGTGCAACACGACTCGTATGTCCCGATGCTGGACCGGCAGCTGTCGATGGCCGTTTCGACAACAACTGTCTTGAGCGTGCCGTGGGGATTGGAAGCAATCGTTCCGCCGTTGGTTGACGCCGCCGCAGCGGCGCAATAGGGCGAGAACGCCGCCGTGAGAACATGGCACTTGTGTCCCACTCTCGCCGCCTATTTTTCACAATAGGTCTGCTCGGAGCTTTGGCGCTGGTAGTTGTTGCCAGCGTCCTCGTGGGCGCTAAATTCATTCCCTTTAATAACGCGTGGCAGGCAATTTGGGGGAGCGGAGAACTGGCCGAGTCGGCCATAATTTTTGAGCTGCGTCTGCCCCGCACCTGGTTGGGTTTGGTGGCTGGCGCAGCTCTTGGCCTTTCCGGCGCTCTCATGCAGTCCCTGACCAGAAACCCGCTGGCAGAACCCGGGTTATTGGGTGTCAATTCGGGCGCCGCAGCCGCGATCGTCGTGGGAATATCGGCCTTCGGTATCACCCAGCCCAGTAACTACATTTGGTTCGCATTGGTCGGCGCGGGCTTAGCTGCTGCCGCTGTATACCTCCTGGGCTCCCGCGGTGTCGCCGGGCAAACCCCGGTCAAACTGGTTTTAGCGGGCGCCGCGATTTCCGCGGTGCTCATGGCAGTGGTGTGGGGAGTGACCCTCTTAGACTCCGCCGCACTTGACCACTACCGCTTTTGGGTGCTCGGATCCCTCACGGGACGCGACGCGGGCGTTCTTGCACAAGTACTGCCCTTCATTATTGGGGGCGGGATATTGGCATTGGCTCTTTCTTGGCCGCTCAACATCATGGCGTTTGGGGACGACGTCAGTCGCGGTTTGGGTTTAAATCCCACCTTGATCCGAGCGATAGCTGCAGTCGCGGTCACGCTGTTATGCGGGGCGGCGACGGCGGCGGTGGGGCCGATCGCATTCTTGGGTTTGGCGGTACCGCACGCGGTGCGAGCGCTGACGGGACCAGATGATCGCTGGGTCCTGCCGCTCTCAACCTTGGCGGCCCCCGTGTTGTTACTGGGTGCCGATGTTTTGGGGCGCGTCCTGGTTTCCCCGGATGAGTTGCAAGTCGGTGTTGTGACCGCGTTTTTGGGTGCGCCGGTCCTGATCGCGCTCGTAACCCGCCGGAAGCCGGTGCGGTTATGATCTTGCAAAACCGCCGGCGCAGCCTGTTAACAGCCGCTTTCCTCGTCGGTGCGCTTATCATTGGATTGGTCGTCGCCCTGGCGGTGGGCGACTACCAAATGACGTCGGGCGAATTCCTGCGCGCGGTCTTCGGCCGCGGGGAAGGAACCGCCCAATTCTTGGTGCAAGAGGTGCGTGCTCCCCGCGCCCTAACGGCTGTCGGGGTCGGAGCCGCCTTCGCGCTTTCCGGCGCGATCTTCCAAGCCATAGTTCGCAACCCGCTCGGGACCCCTGAACTTATCGGCTTCACGCAGGGCTCCTCGGCCGGCGCGGTAGCCGGAATCACCCTCGCGGGAGCAACAGGAATGGCCCTGACGGGCTGGGCCCTCGCCGGAGGAATCTGTACGGCGCTTGCAGTGTGGTTCTTCGCATTTAGACGCAATGCCCTGGGGTATCGCCTCATCATCGTCGGTATCGGTATCGGCGCGATGCTTAACGCGCTCACCTGGTGGTTGCTAACGCGCGCCAATTTGGCGACCGCCCAAAGCGCCATGTCGTGGCTCATCGGCACCCTTTCTGCGCGCTCGTGGGGGCACGTCACAGCAGTTGCAATCGCGTTCGCGCTGCTGCTGGTGCCGCTGGCATTCGCCGGGCGGACGTTGCGGGTTTTAGAAATGGGAGATGGAACCGCTACCGGTTTGGGAGTGCGCGTCCCCCGTGCAACGGCGGCCCTCGTGGCGCTCGCGGTCGCGCTGTGTGCCGTGGCGGTATCGCAGGCGGGCCCGGTGCCATTCATCGCGCTCGCGGCTCCCCAGATTGCACGGCGGTTGGCGCGCAGCCCGGGCGTGAGCCTGTTGAATTCGGCGCTGCTGGGCGGACTGCTGCTTTTGATCAGCGACCTGGTGGCGCAGCATGTCTGGCCGGGGAAAGTTTTACCGGTTGGCGTCGTGACCGGTCTGATTGGCGGCGCCTACTTGGCCTGGCTTTTGGCCACGACCTCGAAGTCCGCGCCCCGCTGACGCGCGGCTCCATCGCCAGCAAATACGTTACTGCCGATAGATGCGCCCGCCAGCAGATGCGCCACTACTGGGCCAAGCGATTTCCTTCCGACGCCTTGACACGATTTGCCGTCTAAATGGCATCTCGGAGCGGCTGCAGAATTGACCAGTGCGGGCCTGCAGACCGAGCCTGCCTGCACTGGCTAAGATTACGAGTGCTCGATTAAGTTCACGACACAAAACATTGGAGCAATTCGCATGGGACGCGTAGTCGTCGAAGTCATGCCAAAACCCGAAATCCTGGACCCGCAGGGCAAAGCAATTGACGCTGCCCTAGCCGAGAAGGGCTATGACCGCTTCCGCTCAGTGCGGCAGGGAAAGCGGTTTGAACTTGATGTTGATGGCGAGGTGACTGAAGCAGACTTGGAGCTCATTCACCGCGTCGCTGAGGAAGTACTCGCCAACTTCGTCGTTGAAGACGTTGTGAAGGTAGAGGCCCTGTAATGCGTATTGGTGTCATCACCTTTCCCGGAACGATTGACGAACGGGAGACCGCTGCGGCCATAACTGCGGCGGGGGCAGAACCAATTGAGCTTTGGCACAACGAAGCGAACCTTGCCCGCGTTGACGCGGTGGTTCTGCCCGGTGGTGCCGCCCACGGTAACTACCTGCGTCCTGGCGCCCTCGCGGCGCA
>JAJYRW010000001.1 GCA_021793895.1 Actinomycetes bacterium | reverse complement strand
AAAGCTACCTGCTCCACATCGGCGAAGTAGTTCTCCGGGTTGCGGTTGAGCTCGAGCTCACCAACCTCAATGAGCGGGTAGTCCTTCTTCGACCAGACCTTCGTGATGTCAAAGGGATGGAAGCGGTAGTTGGCTGCATCGGCCTCCGGCATGATCTGGACGTACAAAGTCCACTTGGGGAAGTCCCCTTTTTCGATGGCCTCATACAGGTCGCGCTGGTTGGACTCGCGGTCTTCAGCAACTACGGCAGCTGCTTCGGCGTCGGTGAGGTTTTTGATGCCCTGTTGGGTGCGGAAGTGGAACTTCACCCAGGAGCGCTCGTTTTTATCGTTAATGAACGAGAAGGTGTGGGATCCGAAACCGTGCATGTGGCGGTAACTGGCCGGGATGCCGCGATCCGACATGGTGATGGTCACCTGGTGGAGGGACTCAGGCAGATTTGTCCAAAAGTCCCAGTTGTTCTCGGCCGAACGCAAGTTGGTACGCGGATCGCGTTTTACGGCCCGGTTTAAGTCAGGGAATTTGTGCGGATCCCGAACGAAGAAGACCGGAGTGTTGTTTCCGACAATGTCGAGGTTGCCCTCTTCGGTATAGAAGCGGACGGCAAACCCGCGAATGTCGCGCTCAGCGTCGGCGGCGCCGCGCTCACCGGCAACCGTCGAGAAGCGCATGAACAAGTCGGTTTCCTTGCCCACATCGTTAAATACTGCGGCTTTGGTGTACTGGCTCACGTCATTGGTGACCGTGAACTTACCGAAGGCACCGGAACCCTTGGCGTGCATGCGGCGCTCGGGAATTACCTCGCGATCGAAATGTGCAAGCTTTTCCAGGAACCAAACGTCCTGCAGAAGCATTGGTCCGCGCGGTCCGGCAGTTGCTGCGTTGTCGTTATCAGCAACGGGAGCGCCCGCGGCGGTAGTTACCGGTTTGGTGTTATCAGTCGTCATTTCCCTTACTTTCTGGTGATTTGTAGGAAACTTATGCGATTTAGTTTGGAATTTAAGGAGTCTTTTGGTCTTGGCCAGTTCGGCACTGCGGGCATACCCCCCAAAATGTGATCTCGACGTTGTCGATCTCAAATCCGTGTTCGCTACTTGCGCTCAGCGGGGTGGAGGTTCCCGGATCTTCAACATCGTGCATGCGGCCGCAGTCACGGCAGACCACGTGCTGGTGGTTATCGCCCGTTTCTAGTTCATAGCGCGCAGCCCCGTTGGGCATGGCAATGCGCCGGGCCAGATGAGCATCAACGAGTGTGTTTAGAACGTCGTAAATCGTTTGCGTGGAAACGGTACCCAGTTTCTCGCGCACGGTGGTGATGATCGCGCCAGCCTCGAGATGAGGGGAGGAATGGATGACGGATAATACCGCCACTCGGGGTCGAGTCACTCGCAGTGATCTCTCTTTGAGGAGAGACTCGGCCTTGGCTTCCATCATGGGTACATCGTAGCCATTTTCTGGAGTGATTCCAAATAAGAACTGGAATTAGTCCAGAATGTGATCTGCGTCTCGGGCGAGATTTGGAGTCATCGCCGGACGTGCAAGAGCCCGAGGTTGGTGTGACCTCGGGCTCTTGCGCACGATTTTTTAACTGCTTGTGATTGGTTCTATTTACTGGTTGGCCGTTTTTATTGCGAGCGCTGTTTGCGGTTCGCACTCTTGGACGCTTTCTGGAGCGCCGCAACCAGTTCGTCTTTGTTCATTTTCGAGCGTCCCGAAATATCCAGCTTCTTAGCCTGCTCATAGAGATGTTCCTTAGAGGCATTGGCATCAACGCCACCGCGGGTTTTGCGGTTGGTGTTAGCGCCGCCAGCGGCCTGTTTATCGGAAGGCCCCTTGCCATTCTTCGGCTGCCAATGATCTCCGACTTTTTCGTGGGTGTGTTTGAGAGCTGAAAACGCAACGCGGTGGGCTCGCTCGCCCTCGCCATATTCATCAACGGCGCTGTCGTGGGCCTTTGCAAAGGTCCGCTGCGCTTTTGCATCGGAGCGGCGGATCGTTGAGGGTAATTCGCTCTTACGTGGTTGACCGTTCTTGTTGAGCATGGGCATCTTTAAATCACTTCCATCTGTCATCTACTGGTGCGGTGAACACGCGAGGTGCAAAAATCACCCCGGTTCGCCACGCGCCTTGCGGCGGAGCACAACGATCAAGTTGATAATCGCCACAACCGTAAGGGCCAGGCCGGCGATGAGCACCACAATTTGGTCGAAGACAACAAGACCAATAACGGCTATTGCAATGCCAAACAGCACGCCCAACGAGGCGAGCACGATGCGCAGGGTTAAGGCGCTGTAAGCCGGCGCAGCTCCACCAATCCCGGCAGTGGGATCGTGATAGTCGGGTCGTCCGCGGGCTCGGAGGCGAGCTTCTTCCTCTTCGGGTCTCACTGGTCCGCTGTCACCACCTGAAGTCTTGTGCCTTAGGCACGACGCTAGGCCAGGTCGGACCGGCTCGCACTTTGCGCGGTTTAGGAGCAACGGGTGCGCAGGCACTTCGCCGCGTTGTTTTAGGCGCGACAGGCAGGCCGCGGCGCGGCAGTTGCCTAGCCGCGTCGGGTGGGTGGATCACCAACGATCACGTTTGCGCTGCGCTTCCACGTCAAATAGCGCACGGAAAGATTTGCCATCGCCGAAACCCGGTTGCGCCCACCCATAAGGGTGTAAATGTGAAGAAGCAACCAGGCGACCCAGGCTGTAAAGCCTTTGAGTTTGATACCACTGGGCAACTGCACGACGGCGGCCGAGCGCCCAATCGTGGCCATAATGCCGCGGTCTTTATATTCAAACCCGTCAGTGGGTTCGCCATTTACCAGCTTGCGAATCTGGCGCGCCGCGTGGCGGCCCATTTGGATTGCGGGCTGGGCCAGTTGCGGCAGGGGCTGATCATCTATTAGGGCAATATCGCCGGCAGCAAAAATTCGCTCATCTTGACCGGTGCGCAGATCGGAATGGACGCGAATGCGGCCGCCCTTGCCCTGTTCCAGACCCCAGTTACTGACTTCGTCGCGCGTGGTGACGCCGCTGGCCCAAATCGTGACAGCGGTAGGCAACTCCTCGTCGTCCCCAATCACTACCGAATCAGGTCGCACCTCTTTTACGGCGGTGTTCAGGCGCAGTTCCACTCCGCGCTTGCGCAGTGCCTCGGCGGTGTATTTCTGGAGTTTTTCATCAAATGGCGACAGCAGGTGATCGAGCATTTCCACCAGCACAATGCGCACGCGCTCCGGGTTAAGGCCCGGGTATGCCAGCGGCACCGCAGTCGAGCGCAGTTCGGCCAGTGCTCCGGCCATTTCGACGCCGGTGGCACCGCCGCCGACCACCACAAATACGGGCTCGGGCGCATCGGGATGTTTTTCAGCGACAAGCTCTAGAGCCTGCATGACGCGGTCTCGCACGTGCAGCGATTCCGCCCGGGTATAAATCGTCGTGGCGTTTTCGGGCGCTCCGGGTATGCCAAAGAAGTTGGAGCCCACTCCGGCGGAGATGATCAGGTAGTCATAAGGAACGTGGCGCCCGTCTTTTAGTTGCAGTTCGCGATCCTGTTTATGTATTCCGGTGACATGCCCCCGAACGAAGCGCACCCGCGGGTAGCGTGCGGAGAAGGCCCGTGCGGAGACCGTCACGTCGCCGGGGTTCAACCCGCCGGTAGCTACCTGGTACAGAAATGGCTGGAAGGTGGAATAGGGGTCACGGTCCACTAGGACAACGTCGATGTCTTCCTTCGACAGCTCTTTAATTGCTGATAGTGCGGCGAACCCGACTCCAACAATTACGACTCGAATGCGACTCTTCGTTTTTTTGACCATGTATCTACTCTGGGTGCAAATGGCGGGTAATGCCACAGCGGCGGCATGTGAAAATGATCACAAGGTGCCTTATGCGATCATGGCCTCTAGCGCATCGCCGAGGTGCCTTATCACCGAAGGCGCTGCTAATATTGGCAATTCGAAAGTGCCCTTACTTATTGCATAGCTGACTAAATGTCTGAGCAACTCATTGCGTGCTTGAGTAGGTCTGCGTGCCGGAGTAAGTACACATGGGATACGGGAGGCGAAGCCGCTGATGGAGAATCAAAGTAGCACTGGACGAACTTTGCGCCAGGGCACTTCTGCCGTGCTACTTGCCGCGGGCCCCGATCAACTTTCACGTGATCTGCTTACCAGCCCGCTGGGGGACTCCACGGTTATCCAAGCCGCACTTACCACCCTCGAGGCGGTAGTTTCCCGAAGTCGCATCACGATTGTGGTAGCCGCCGGCGATAGCGATATACCGGCTTTACTCGGTAATGAGTACACGTATGTCGAGCAAAAAGACCCGCGCGGAACCGGACACGCAGTGGCCGCTGCTCGCACCGCGATTCCAGAAGACACTCAGCAGCTATTGGTTGCCTATGCCGATACTCCGCTGTTACGCCCAGAATCGCTGCGCGGGCTGCTGAACCGCCATCGGTTGCTCGAGGCAGATCTCTCCTTACTGACCGCCGTCATCGACCAGCCCCTTACCTATGGGCGGATTGAGCGCGATGAACAAAAGCGGATCTCGGCGATCTTGGAGCCCTCAGATCTCTCCGATGAAGAGCGCGGATTGCACGAAATAAATGTGGGTGCGTATGTTTCACAGCCCCAAGCGCTCTTGCGCGAGATTGACGGCCTGGCCCAGCGGGGGGAGCACCGCCTGACCGAGGTGGCGCGCCGCTTCATTGCGGTCGGATCACAGATTGCGTCCTATCAGATCTATGACACCGATCAGGTCCAGGGAATTAACACCGAGCAGGAGCTTGCCTTAGCCGCAGATATTGTGCTGCGCCGGCTGTTTGAACCCCGGAAAAATACCGACACCCACATCGTTTTTGGCACCGGGGGGTGGCGGTCCATCATTGGCGAGGGTTTCACGCTGGGCAATGTGCGCCGGCTGTGCCAGGCGATCGCTAACGAGGCAACGCGCAAGGGCATTGATCCCGACGGAGTCGTTATTGGCGGGGATCGCCGCTTCTTATCCCGCGAGGCGGCCCAGGCGGCAGCCGAAGTTTTTGCTGGCAATAATATTCCGGTGATTTTGCTACCCGATGACGTACCCACCCCGCTTGTGACCTTTGCAGCGCCCCATACAGATTCGGCCTATTCGATCATCGTCACCTCCTCTCATAATCCCCCCGAGTGGAACGGGATGAAAGTATTCCGCAAAGACGGCTCCCTGCCGCTCGATGAGGAAACGGACCGTTTTCAAAACGAAGCCAATGAGCTGGCAGCTGGCGAAGTCATCACGCTCGACATCGAAAAAGCGCGGCAGGCCGGAGTTGTTGTTGATCAGGCGCTTACCGACCCATACATCGATGCGATCGAAGAAATCATCGATGTTGAAGCCGTACGCGGATCCGGGCTGGAGGTCGTGGTGGATGCGATGTATGGAACTTCCGAGCTGACGCTGGGGACGATTCTTTCTGACATGCGTGTTCCAGCCGAGTTCATGCACTCCGATCACAACCCGTTATTTGGCGGTGTTGCGCCCGCCCCCGATGTGGAGCGGATGAGCGCGTTAATTGGAAAGATTAAGAGCGGCGAGGGGCGCTACTCCCTGGGCATGGCCACGGATGGCGACTCCGACCGCATCGGCATTGTTGATGAGCGCGGGAACTACGTGCAAACCAATGATCTATTACTGCTTGTTTACTGGTATTTGCACGAGGTACGCGGTGAAGTGGGGGGAGTAGTGCGCAATGTCTCCACCACGCACATGCTCGACCGCCTCGCCCGCCACTTCGGCGAGGAATATCGCGAGTGCCGAGTTGGATTTAAATACGTCACGGCGGCAATGGATGAGATTGGCGCCATATTGGGCGGAGAGTCTTCGGGGGGATTGACCGTGCGCGGCTGGATCCTAGGCAAAGACGGCATATTCGCCTGCGCGCTCGTGGTAGAAATGCTCGCCCGCACCGGCAAGACCATCACCGAGTTGCTCGATAAGATTTACGGGATCACCGGCCAGCTCTTCACGGTAGAGGATTCGGTTCCGGCCACCCCCGACATGCGCGTGGCGGTCCCACGGCGCTTGGCGGAAGCGCCGTTGGAAAAAATCGGCCCCTATCGCGTCGATCGGATTTCCTATCAGGACGGCACCAAGTTCTACCTCGAAGACGATAATTGGGCGCTGCTGCGGTTCTCCGGCACCGAGCCCGTATTGCGCTTATCGGCGGAGGCCGATTCGCCGGAAAAGGCGGAAGAACTGGCGCAGTGGCTGCGCGGATTTGTAACTGCCTAACGCCAATAGTGACGCTGTGCTAGTTACCGCCTAATGACGCTGTGCTAGTTACCGCCGCGGCTTAGCGCTCCCAAAACGTCGTGGTTTAACTGCGAGATCATGTCCAGGGGGATCCCCACTGGGCAGACCGCGGTGCATTCCCCAATTTGGGTGCAGCCGCCAAAACCTTCTTCATCATGCTGATGCAGCATGTTTAGCGCGCGTTCATCGCGCTCGGGCTGACCCTGCGGTAGGGAAGCGAGGTGAGTGATTTTAGCGCCCAAAAATAGGCTCGCCGACCCGTTGGGGCACGCTGCAACACAGGCCCCGCAGCCAATGCAGGTCGCGGCGTCAAACGCCCGATCGGCATCAGTCTTGGCCACCGGCGTGGCGTGGGCTTCCGGCGCAGTACCGGTGGGAGCCGTGATGTAGCCACCGGCTTGGATGATCCGGTCAAATGAGCTGCGTTCAACAACCAGGTCTTTAAGAACCGTAAAGGGTTGGGCCCGCCAGGGTTCGACCTCGATGACGTCCCCGTCATTGAAGCTGCGCATTTGCAACTGACAGGTGGTTGTGAGCCCTTCCGGGCCGTGGGCGAGGCCGTTAATGACAAGGCCGCATGCTCCACAGATACCTTCCCGGCAGTCTGAATCGAACGCGATCGGGTCCTCGCCGTCTAAGGTGAGGCGTTCATTTAATACGTCCAGCATTTCGAGGAACGACATATCCGGAGAAATATCGTCCAGCTGGTACGAGACCATCTGGCCCTTTGCATCTGAGTTTTTTTGGCGCCATACGCGCAGTGTGATTTTCACTTATAACTCCGCTGCTTCATCTCGACGTAGTCGTATTCGAGGTCTTCCTTATGGAGGATCGGCTTGCCATCCTCACCACCCCAACCCCACGCGGCCACATAGGCGTAATTCTCATCGTCCCGCAGTGCCTCATGGTCTTCTGTTTGACTTTCGGACCGGAAGTGGCCGCCGCATGACTCGTTGCGGTGGAGGGCATCGATGCACATCAATTCCCCCAGTTCGAAGAAGTCGGCAACGCGCCCGGCCCGCTCAAGGGTTTGATTCAGTTCCTCGTTTTCCCCGGTGACCTTCACACTGGTCCAAAACTCCGCGCGCAGATCCCGAATCAGTCCAATTGCCTTCTTCAGGCCTTCGGCGTTGCGTTCCATTCCACAGTATTCCCACAGGATTTTGCCCAGTTCCCGGTGGAAGGAATCTACTGTGCGGTTTCCGTTGATCGATAGGAGTTTGTCGATTCGTTGTTGGACCGCTTCTTGGGCGGCAGCGGCCTGCGGGTTCGATTCGTCAACCTCCTCAAATGGACCATCAGCTAGGTAGTCATTGATCGTGTTGGGAAGAACAAAGTAGCCGTCAGCTAGCCCCTGCATCAGTGCCGAAGCTCCCAGCCGGTTTGCGCCGTGATCGGAAAAGTTTGCTTCACCGATCACGAACAGCCCCGGAATTGTGGCTTGCAGATCATAGTCGACCCATAGCCCGCCCATGGTGTAGTGGACGGCCGGGAAGATCCGCATCGGAACCTCATAGGGGTTCTCGTCGGTGATCTTTTGATACATGTCAAAGAGGTTGCCGTACTTGGCTTTGACCGCCTGGCGGCCCATGCGGCGGATCGCATCGGCGAAGTCGAGATACACGCCCATGCCACCCGGCCCCACGCCGCGGCCCTCATCGCACACTTCTTTGGCAGCCCGCGATGCCACATCGCGCGGAACAAGGTTCCCGAACGCCGGATAACGCCGCTCTAGGTAGTAGTCGCGGTCTTCCTCCGGAATTTCGCGCGGGTCGCGTTTATCGCCAAGTTCTTTCGGTACCCAGATGCGCCCGTCATTTCGCAGCGATTCACTCATCAAAGTGAGTTTTGATTGATGCTCGCCGGAGACGGGGATGCAGGTGGGATGAATTTGGGTAAAGCATGGGTTGGCGAACAATGCCCCCTTGCGGTGTGCGCGCCAGGTGGCCGTGACGTTGCACCCCATGGCATTGGTCGATAGGAAGTAGGCGTTTCCGTAGCCGCCCGTGGCGAGAACCACCGCGTCTGCGAAGTGGGTGCTGATCTCGCCGGTAACCATATTGCGCACCACGATGCCGCGAGCTCTGTCATCTACGACAACTAGTTCGAGCATTTCGTGGCGGGTATAGGTTTCCACATTGCCGGCAGCAATTTGACGCTCTAAGGCTTGGTAGGCACCCAAAAGCAACTGTTGCCCGGTCTGCCCCCGGGCATAGAAGGTACGCGAAACCTGCACGCCACCAAAAGAGCGGTTGTCTAGCAGGCCGCCGTATTCACGTGCAAAGGGAACGCCTTGAGCCACGCACTGGTCAATGATTTCCACGCTGACCTGTGACAGGCGGTAGACGTTTGACTCGCGAGAACGATAGTCCCCGCCCTTGACCGTGTCGTAAAAGAGGCGGTGAATACTGTCGCCGTCATTGCGATAGTTTTTCGCGGCGTTGATACCACCTTGCGCTGCAATGGAGTGCGCCCGCCGCGGACTGTCTTGGTAGCAGTAGTTCAAAACGTGGTAGCCGGCTTCGCCCAGCGTGGCGGCTGCCGAGGCGCCTGCCAGTCCGGTGCCCACGACAATTACCGATAATTTGCGGCGGTTGGCCGGATTAACCAGCCGGGCTTCAAAGCGTCGGGTGTCCCACTGCTCGCTGATCGGGCCCGCGGGTGCCTTCGTGTCAGCGATCGGTTCGCCGACGGTGAACAACTCAGTCATTTATGAAACCCATCCAAAGAGAACAGCTACCGGCGGCACAAGAAAACCGACAGTAATAACGAGCGCAATGATTATTGCGAAAATATTGAGATTGCGACGGCGCTGCGGGCTCTTATTGGCCCCTAGGGACGCAAAAGCCGCCCACATGCCGTGGCGCAGGTGAAATCCCAGCGCGAGCAGCGCGATCGCGTAGCTGAGAACAACCCACCAGATTTCGAACCCATTGACTGTGCGCACATATGGGCTTTCTGAGGCGCCGCCCGGTGCAATGACATTTACGGTCAAGTGCAGCAGGTGGTAAATGACGAACAACGCAATAACGATGCCGCCCCACCGCAGTGTGAAGGAGGCGTAAGTGCGTTGCGCACCGCGCCGCGCGGCAGAAGAGTGGTAGCGCCCGCTGCCCTTACCACCAGTTGCAACGCGGGCCCGGCGCCACAGAATGACTGCGGCAGTGATGTGTATCAGGACGCTGGCCAGCAAGACGATGCGCATAATCCAAAGCGCACCCCCGTGCGGCAGGATCGGTTCGCCTAGCGTCCGCAGGCTAGCGGAATAAACATCGAACGCGGCTTGGCCCTCGAAAATTTTCAAGTTTCCGTACATATGCGCGATGAGAAACAAAACCAGAATGAATCCGGTCACGGCCATCGCGGCTTTTAGCGCCACGCTGGACCGCAACATCGCCGTTCGTCTTTGAGTCAGATTGCTGGTCGCCACGCCCTACACCTTAGTGGGCGATGTGGGCGTTTGGTGATGGGGTGTCTTATCGTGTCGAGGTGGACAGTTTGAAGTTAATAGATTCCTGGCCGGTCACTACCGCCGGCGCGGCGGTCATCGGAGCCGGCGGAAACGTATTGGGCCAACGCGGCGAAGTGCACAATCCTTTCGCACTGGCTTCCATCTCAAAACTGATTTCCGCCTATGGTGCGCTGATTGCGATTGAAGAAGAGGCCGTCACCTTAGACACACCGGTTGCCGTAACCGGGGCGCGGGTACGGCACTTGCTGAGCCACACCTCCGGAGTGGCTTTCGAAAGCCTGACCAAGGTCGCCGAGCCGGGGGAGCGACGCATCTATTCCAACGCCGGATTTGAACTACTGGCCGAAACGATTACTGCCGCCACCGAAATCCCCTTCGCCCAATACATCCACGAGGCACTTACCCAACCCCTGGGCATGAGAACAATCGACACCAACGGCGCAGCGGCGGGCATGTCCGCATCAGTCACCGACGTGATTCAGTTTGCGATCGAACTGCAAAATCCCACTCTTTTGCACCCCAGTACTCTCAGTGCCGCTACCGAGCCCGTTTTCCCGACTGTGGACGGCGTCCTGCCGGGCTTTGGCGTGCAACGTCCCAATCCGTGGGGCTTAGGTTTCGAAATCCGGGGGGCGAAGTCCCCGCACTGGACCGGTTCTAATAACAGCCCTGACACCTTCGGCCATTTCGGCCAATCCGGCACATTTTTGTGGGTGGATCCGCACGCTCAAATCGCAGTTATCGCGCTCACCGACCGGAATTTCGGTAAATGGGCGGCCGAGGTGTGGCCCCGTTTCAGTGATGCCGTCTTGGCGGAGGTCGCCGCGCAATAGCAGTCCCGATCGGTTTGCAAAAACAAACCCGTTGGATCTGATAAACGGGCTCGTTCGGTTTGGAAAACAGGCCCGATCTGCTTGGGAAACGTGAGCGCCACCCCCTCTCAGTCGCTGACATCCCACCCGGGTGCTAACGTGAAAAACCCGGGCATGTCGCCGGTTGGGGACGAAGAAGTCAACAACTGAAGGAGTGGGACATGTCGGTTAATAGTTTCGCCGCGCGCGACCTCTTGCAGGTTAATGGTCAATCCTACGAATATTTTCGATTGGACCGGGTGCCCGGATCAGAGCGATTGCCCTTCAGTACAAAAATCCTGCTCGAAAACTTGCTGCGCTACGAAGATGGACATCTCGTAACCAAAGAACACGTTAATGCGGTCGTGGAACACGGTGGCAAACCCGCCACCTCCCAGGAAATCCAGTTCCGCCCCGCTCGGGTGCTACTGCAAGACTTCACCGGGGTTCCCTGCGTGGTGGACCTGGTCGCCATGCGCAACGCGATGGCCGATTTCGGGGGAGATCCACAAAAAATTAATCCCCTGATTCCGGGGGAACTGGTTATTGACCATTCCGTCATCGCCGATGCTTTTGGTACCCCCGCCGCTTTCGACTTTAATGCGGAGCGCGAATTCGAGCGCAACCAAGAGCGCTACCAATTACTACGCTGGGCACAACAGGCTTTCGATGACTTCGTTGTGGTTCCGCCCGATACTGGCATTTGCCACCAGGTGAATCTGGAGCATTTAGCCCGCACTGTTTATACCCGGGAAGTACCCGGCGAAAATGGCCAGACGGTACTGCAGGCCTATCCAGACACGCTGGTGGGCACCGACTCGCACACCCCCATGATTAATGGCCTGGGCGTCCTGGGTTGGGGAGTGGGGGGAATCGAGGCGGAAGCCGCCATGCTCGGTCAGCCCATGTCGATGCTCATACCTGAAGTCATTGGATTGCGCCTTACAGGTGAATTGCCCGAGGGAACGACGGCCACCGACCTGGTTCTAACCGTTGCTGAATTGCTACGGCAGACGGGCGTTGTCGGCAAGTTTGTGGAGTTTTTTGGCCCCGGAGTAAGTGAGGTGCCGCTGGCAAATCGTGCCACGCTGGGCAATATGAGCCCCGAATACGGCTCTACTGTTTCTATCTTCCCGATTGACGATGAGACGCTCAATTATCTGCGCCTGACGGGACGAACAGAGGAACAGATCGCCCTCGTGGAGGCCTATGCAAAGGCGCAGAGCCTGTGGCATGACCCCGACCGGGTGCCGGAGTTTTCGCAGATCGTTGAGCTTGATCTATCGCAAGTCGAACCCTCAATTGCGGGGCCAAAACGTCCCCAAGATCGCATCCCCCTGCGGTACGCCAACCAGGTGGTCGGCGAAATCATTCGGGACGGATCACTGGCACCGGCTGATTTGATTGGCGTCGACGAGGCATCGGCCTACTCCTTCCCCGCCTCAGATCCGATTTCTCCCAGCACGAACGCCAGATCACAAGAGCCCATTGACCGCAGTATGCCGTCCATAAACACCTCCCGAACCGGCGGAGAATTAAGTTGGCCCGAACATCCGGTCGAGACCAGCATTGACGGTGAGGACGTACTTATCGATAACGGACACGTCGTAATTGCTGCTATTACCTCGTGCACTAACACCTCCAACCCGGAAGTCATGCTCGGAGCTGGTCTATTGGCCAAGCGGGCCGTTGAGCACGGGCTGACCGTGCCGCCCTGGGTGAAGACCTCGCTAGCGCCCGGGTCGCGCGTGGTCACCGACTACTTTGAAAAGGCGGGGTTGACGCCGTATTTGGAGAAACTTGGTTTTCACCTAGTTGGCTATGGCTGCACCACCTGTATTGGAAACTCCGGACCGCTTATCCCGCAGGTGAGTCAGGCGATTTCGGACGGCGACCTGGCGGCTTGCTCAGTGCTGTCCGGTAACCGGAACTTCGAGGGACGAATTCACCCGGAAACCCAGCTCAATTTTCTCATGTCGCCACCGCTGGTCATCGCTTACGCGCTTACCGGAACGATGCGCGCCAATATTTTCGAAGATCCGCTGGGATTCAGCACCGATGGCCAGCCGGTGTTCCTAAAGGACATTTGGCCCTCATCGGCGGAAATTCAGGAGCTGATCGGTGAATTTGTGCAAGCCGACATGTTCACCACTGGCTATGAGGATCTGTACGCCGGCGATGAGCGCTGGCGCAGCTTGCCAGTACCAGACGCCGAAATTTATGCCTGGGAAGAAGACTCCACCTATATTCGCCGCCCGAGTTTCTTTGACGACATGCCAAGGGAGCCCCGCCCGCTCACTGACATTGAAGACGCCCGAGTTTTGGCGCTGCTGGGGGATTCGGTCACAACAGACCACATATCGCCCGCGGGTGCGATTCGACGCGATTCACCAGCGGGCCAGTACCTAATTTCCCACGGTGTCGAGCCGCGCGATTTCAACTCTTATGGCTCCCGACGTGGCAACCACGAGGTAATGATCCGCGGAACCTTCGCCAATATTCGGCTTCGGAACTTGCTGGTGCCCGGCGTCGAGGGTGGAGTAACTCGCCACATACCCTCGGGCGAACAAATGAGCATCTTCGATGCAGCCCAGCGCTATGGCGAAGAGGGCACAGATCTGCTGGTATTCGCCGGTTCGGAATACGGTTCCGGATCGTCCCGTGACTGGGCAGCAAAAGGCACATATCTGCTCGGGGTGCGGGCGGTCATAGCGACCTCGTTTGAGCGAATTCACCGTTCAAATCTCATCGGAATGGGTGTTTTGCCCCTGCAGTTTGAGGAGGGAACGTCAGCGGAGTCCCTTGGTATAACTGGTGAGGAGACGTTCGCGATTCGGGGCCTTGCTGGACAGAGCGTCCCCCAAGAAGTCGAACTGGTCATAACCGGTAGTGACGCAAACGAGCGCACCGCTGCGCTGCGGGTGCGTGTCGATACTCCGGCCGAGGCGCAGTACTACCGACACGGTGGCATTTTGCAATTCGTGCTGCGCGAATTGCTCGATGCATAGATTCACTTCAAAGTGGCATTGGGCGAGCCGGTGCCCGCAAGCACGCCCAATGCCACTAGCGTTAGACACATGAGTGACACCGATCAAACTTTTGTTCCGCTCCCGAAGTTGCCCGCCGATGGCTTGCGGATAACGCCGTTGGGTGGCCTGGGAGAGATCGGTCGAAACATGACCGTTTTGGAGCATCAAAGCCGGCTACTGGTCATGGACTGCGGGGTGCTTTTCCCCGAAGAACATCAACCGGGTGTCGATTTAATTTTGCCGGACTTTGCAACTCTGCGCGACCGCCTAGACAAGATCGAAGCAATCGTTCTCACCCACGGTCATGAGGACCACATTGGAGCGGTGCCCTATCTATTGCGGGAACGGCAGGACATCCCCGTCGTCGGTTCGGAACTGACGATTGCGCTGGTTACCGCCAAGCTCAAAGAACACGGAATCAAGGCAAAAACCCGCGTGGTCACCGAGGGGGATCGGTTCCACTTGGGGCCGTTCGACGTGGAATTCATTGCGGTAAACCACTCAATTCCGGACAGTTTGGCCATTGCCGTGCGCACTCGCGCGGGACTGATTTTAAATACCGGGGACTTCAAAATGGATCAGTTCCCGCTTGATCGGCGCATTACGGACCTGCGGGCTTTTGCCCGGCTGGGCGAAGAAGGCGTTGACGTCTTTCTTACCGACTCCACAAATGCAGAAGTACCGGGTTTCACCACGGCCGAGCGGGATCTGATTCCCGCAATCGAAGAAGTATTTCGAACCGCGCCGCGCCGCGTGATCGTTTCCAGTTTCGCCAGCCACGTGCATCGAATTCAGCAGGTGCTCAACGTCGCGCACGAGCACGGCCGCAAAGTAGCTTTTGTGGGCCGATCGATGGTGCGCAATATGGGTATCGCCCGGGAACTTGGCTATCTGGATGTCCCCGACGATCTGATCGTTTCGATGAAGCAGCTTGAAGATTTGCCCGATGATCGAATCACACTAGTGTGCACCGGCTCCCAGGGGGAGCCGATGGCTGCGCTGTCACGCATTGCCAAGGGCGAGCACATGATTCAGCTGGGGGAGGGGGACACCGTATTGATGGCCTCCTCGCTCATCCCGGGCAATGAAACCTCCATTTACCGGGTAATCAACGGCCTGACCAGACTGGGGGCGTCCGTAGTGCACCAGGGGAACGCCCAGGTGCACGTTTCTGGCCACGCATCTGCTGGCGAGCTGGTTTATTGCTACAACATTGTTCGGCCTCGACACGTCATGCCAATTCACGGCGAATGGCGTCATTTGAAAGCCAACGCCGAACTGGCAATCCGCACCGGGGTGGATCCCAAGCGCGTACTCATCGGCTATGACGGGGTAGTAGTCGATCTTGTCGATGGGGAAGCCGAAATCGTAGGCGAAGTTCCCGCCAGTCACGTATACGTGGACGGGACGACAGTCGGTGTGGTCAACGAACACTCACTTCGAGATAGGCGCATCCTGTCGCAGCAGGGTGTCGTTACCGTAATTGCACTGGTTGATCCCGATACGGGCAAACTCACCGAAGAGCCAGATTTCATCACGCGCGGGTTCATGGAGCACTTTGATTTTGATGGCGCAATCTCAGCGGTGCAAAAAGCTCTTGCTGAGGCACGGAAAGACGAAATCACCGACAGCGACGCGCTGGAAGAACGCATCGGACGCACCGTTTACCGGTGGCTCCAGCGCTCTCATCGCCGCACCCCGATCGTGATTCCAATCCTGATCGAGGCGTAGGCCGGTGCCCATGCTGGCTGAAGAGTGGGCGCCGGCCGGCGCCTAACGACCCACGGCAAACGAAGATTACTTGCGCACCTCGGTAATGAAGGTATTCACTTGCGCACTTCGGTAATGGCGGTGTCTTGATAGGACAGTTCGGTGCGCCCCAACTGGGTGCTCCAGCGCTCTAGCGCATCAAGTTCTTTGGGTGGAAACATCAACTGGAAATTAGCCTGGGCGCCATATTGCACTTCGCCCAGTACCCCACCATGCTGGTCAATCCACTGCCGCAAGGCGTTTTCGATTCGACCCGCTTCCGCCGCTGACACAGTCACCGTGGCGCGCTGCATTT
Source organism: Actinomycetes bacterium (assembly GCA_021793895.1). The sequence continues at coordinate 11,497 of JAJYRW010000001.1, read as the reverse complement.
CCCGGCGCTGCACAATTCCTACATTTTCAATTGCCAGCTGGACCGCCTTGGAATAAGCGCGTACAAGTCCGCCCGTGCCTAGCAGCACGCCCCCAAACCAGCGAGTTACGACCGCAACTACGTCCGACACTCCCGCGCCCTGCAGCGCGGCAAGCATCGGCGCCCCGGCAGTACCGGCTGGCTCGCCATCGTCATTGCTGCGTACCGTTTCACCCTGGGTGCCCAGGACGACGGCCGTGCAGTGATGGCGTCCATCCCAATCGCGCTGGCGCACTTCAGCGATCACGGCTTGGGCGGCGTCCATCGTGGACACGCGGCGTAAGGTGCATAAGAACCGGGAGCGCTTTTCGGTAAATTCGCCCGATCCATCCCGTGCGATGGTGGAAAGAACAGCTTTAGTCGGCACGTCACTCACCATATGGGAGGGCCTGACACCGTAGGCTGTGGGGAGCAATAACACTATTTTCTTTCCAGCACAGGGAGAAATATGCCGCAGCGGGTAGGAAACAGGAGCTTGTAAGTGCAGAAAGAATCGGGGGCGGTAGCGCCATCGCTAGCGGCGCAGGCACTCACCGTGCCCAACTTAATTTCCGCCAGCCGACTGCTCCTTGTCCCAGTCTTTGCGGTGTTAATTGCTCAAAAAAACGATGGCTGGGCGCTTTTTATTTTGGCGATTTCCGGCGCCTCTGACTGGCTGGACGGGTTTTTAGCTCGGCGGTGGAACCAGCAAACAAAGCTGGGTGAACTGCTCGATCCGGCTGCCGACCGCCTTTACATTTTGGTCACCCTCCTGGGGCTAGCTTGGCGCGATATCGTCCCTTGGTGGCTGGTAGTCCTCATCGTGCTGCGCGATCTTTTGCTTTTAGGAACAGTTCCAACCCTGCGGCGCCATAATCTGCGTGCTCTTCCCGTACACGTGGCTGGAAAGGCCGGAACATTCGCGCTGTTCTATGCGTTTCCGCTCATTTTGCTCTCCAACTGGGAGGGAACAATTGGGGTTCTAGCAGCGGTGTTTGGTTGGGCCTTTGCCATTTGGGGTATCGGACTTTATTGGTATGCCGGTGCTATCTACTACCGACAAACGGCGTTATTGGCTAAATCGAGAAGATGACGCCGCAGCCAGACCGCGACCAGGATCGGGCAGCAACTGGGAGGCAACGCCCAGTTGATGCCTCCATGACGCTGCTTAAAGAGATCATGGAACGCCCGCTGGATCCCGGTTATGCCGAAGCTACCTCACGCAGTGTTTCGGGCGAGCGCCCAAGCCAATCGACGCCGTCCAAAATTTTGACTATCGCCGTGTTGATGGCGCTTACAGCGCTGGTGACGGTAGCGGTCATTACGCTGCGCGCCCCGCAAGAAGACGTGGACGAGGCCCGCACGCTCCTGGAGAACAATATTCAAGACCGCAGCGATGAATACACCACTCGCAAGCAAACGGTAGACAGTCTCGAAGGGGAAATACGCCAGCTGCAAAATGAGAACCTTTCCCTGCCGGGCCAGCGGCTGCTTGAGGCTGCCCAGCAGATGGGTATTTCGACGGGGGCAACCGCGGTTGAGGGCCCCGGCCTGACGATTGAACTGCGCGATGCCACCGCCAGCGATGGGGAGGAGCTCACCAGTGAAGACCGGGTGCAGGATTTTGATTTGCAAGTGGTGGTAAATGGGCTGTGGGCGGCAGGGGCGGAAGCCATCGCAATTAACGGGCACCGCATTACCGCTATGTCAGCGATCCGCTCTGCCGGGGATGCGGTGCTGGTTGACTTTGAACCCCTGCAGGAACCGTATGAAGTTGAGGCGATCGGCGAGCCGAATCGTTTAGAAACCGGTATGGCAGCAAACCAAGCCGGGCAGCATTTACAGATGCTAATGAGCGCCTACAATATCGGTGTCTCAACCAAGACGAGCGATCATCTGGAGTTGAGCAGCGGGTCGGATTCGGTCCGGGAGGCCGATATTGAGACACGGCCGGAAGATATTCCGGGGCTGTTGAGCGACGACGACAACAGCACAAAATCTTCGCTACCTGGAGGGGAGTCGTAAATGATCGCCGCACTTGGTCTGATTTTAGGCGTCATTGTGGGGATCGTGATGCAACCCTCGGTCCCAAGCGAACTTCAGCCGTATCTACCCATTGCTGTAGTCGCTGCGCTCGACGCGCTTTTTGGCGGTGTACGCGCATTATTGGCCGGCACATTCGATGATCGAGTCTTTACCGTCTCGTTCCTATCGAACGTGGTACTGGCAGCATTTTTGGTTTTCTTAGGCGACCAGCTCGGTGTCGGTTCGCAACTGTCGACCGCGGTTGTGGTGGTCCTGGGTATTCGCATTTTCTCTAACGCCGCGGCAATTCGGCGCTACGTATTTAAGGCCTAGGGAAAAGGTTAAGCGTTTATGACACCCGGCAGGCATGAAGATGGCCGCGGCACCGAACTGCAAAAGGACCGCGGCGCGCAACCGCAAAAAGGCCGCGGCACCGAACCGCGCACCCGGCTCTTTCGCGCATTACGACCGCGCCTGAACCGCAAGCAGATCGTGGTGGCGATTTTGTGTTTCGGGCTTGGTTTTGCGCTGGTAGTTCAGGTGCAACAAAACCAGGGAGACTCCCTGGGGTCTTTGCGGCAAAGTGAACTGGTGCGGCTGCTCGATGAAGTTACGAGCCAGTCCGCTGAATTGGCGCGCACGGAACGAGAGTTACGTGCTACCCGCGATGAGTTGCTCTCGGGCAGCGACTCTGCCCGCACCGCATATGAAGCGATGGAAGACCAGGTCACCCGGCAGGCAATTTTGGCCGGAACCGTCCCGGTGACCGGCCCGGGTATCCATGTGCGGATTATCGATAACGGCAACGTGTTGGATGCGCTGGTAATACTTGAGGTAGTACAAGAACTGCGCAATGCGGGCGCGGAGGCCATCGAAGTAAATGATCAGCGCATCGCGACCTCTTCCTGGTTCATAGATAGTTCTGGCTCCATCGTGTTGGACGGCACGGAACTGGAATCGCCCTATCAAATACTGGCGATAGGGGATTCCTCCACGATTTCGGCCGCCTTGGAAATGCCCGGAGGCGTTTTAACCGGGATCCGCGGGCGCGGGGCTTCAGCCGTTTTGGAGTCGCTCGACGAGATCGAGATCGACTCGCTGAACCGGCCCGAAAAAAGCCGCTTCGCTACTCCACAACCTACTTCCTAGGCATGTTTTTTCGTCTCGATGCAGGGTAGATTGTCCCCAGTGGAACTCCCGGCGGCCAAAACCCGTTAGGCTAAATTATGCGAAGTGTTTGCGCTGCAAGATCGCGCACCGAAAGCGAGCGAGGAGACGACCTTGACTGACCAAAATTTCGGATCCCAGTGGCCCGATGATGGCTCACCCGAAACGACGATTCAGTTTGGGCACTCTGCACCGACCGAACCCGCTCCCAGCGATCTGACTCCGGATGAGGCCGTTATCGCGTCCCTGCCCGCTACCTCGGCCCTTTTGATTGTGGCCCATGGCCCTAATGTGGGCGCCCGTTTCCTGCTGGATAGTGATCAAACAACTGTGGGCCGCCGCGAAAGTGCGGACATCTTTTTAGATGACGTGACTGTTTCCCGTAAACACGCCGAATTTGTGCGCAGTGGCACGCGGTTCACGGTCCAGGATGTGGGGAGCCTCAACGGCACCTATGTCAACCGGGACCGGATCGATTCAGCGCTCTTAGCCGCTGGCGACGAGGTGCAGATCGGGAAATTTCGAATGATCTTCCACCCCGGTGATCAGGGCGCAGAAGGCAGCGGCAACTAGTGGCAAACCCAGCCAGTTCTGCCGCTGCTTCCGGTCCCGACCAGCCAGGTGCTATGCGTGCACAAGCCGGCGCGCGCCAAGACGGCACCCCCCGCCAAGGAGAAGGCCCGCGCCTAAGCATTGGGCAAGTGCTCGAACAACTGCAGCCGGAGTTCCCCTCGCTGACCATCTCAAAGCTGCGGTTTTTAGAAGACCAGGGTCTCGTGATGCCGCGGCGCACCCCTTCGGGGTATCGCCAATTCTCCACCGCCGACGTGGAGCGGGTGCAGTTCGTGCTCGAGTGCCAGCGCGATCGCTTTTGGCCCTTAAAAGTTATTCGCCAGCGGCTGGAAGAACTTGATGAGCAGCGCAATCAGCCGCCCGGCCCGCGCGCAGTCACCACAGCGCCGCATGGTCGCCTGAGCGCGCAAGATTTGGCGCGTGAAGCCGAGGTGGAGCTTGAGCTGGTGGAAGAAGTAACCGGTTTGGGACTAATCAAGCTTGGCCCCTCTAATCGATATAACGTTTCGGCGATCGCCGTGGTGCGCGCCGTATCTCACCTGTTTTCACTCGGCCTCGAAGCTCGGCACCTGCGCGCCTTTCGGGCCGCAGCGGACCGGGAGACGGGTTTGGTGGACCAGCTGGTCGCTCCGCTGCGAAATTCCACTACCGCAGCGGGCATAGCCCAGGCCCAAGCGCGCACCGAAGAGGTTACCGGGGCGTGTTTGGCGCTGCACGCGGCGCTATTGCACGAGGCGGTCTCCCGCCTGGACCAGTAGGGGCTTTCGCTTTTCGTCAGCGGGGGATTGCACTTCCCTTGTCGCGCAATCGGGGTACCGTGGAGGTATGCGCGATGTTGAGGTAATCGGAGTTCGAATCGAACTGCCTTCCACACAGCCGGTTGTGCTGCTGCGGGAGAAAGAAGGCGATCGAGTGTTGCCCATCATGGTGGGCGCATTCGAAGCCATGGCCATCGCAGCCGCGCAAGAGGGCGTGGTGCCGCCCCGCCCCATGACACACGACCTGTTCGTCAATGTTTTAGAAGCGCTGGAGCATCAGATTTCCGGCGTTGAGGTCACCGGCATGAGCGATGGGGTCTTTTTCTCGGATTTAATTATGGACGGCGCCACTCGGGTTAGCGCTCGACCCTCCGATGCGATTGCGCTTGCTTTGCGTACTGGATCTCCGATCCGCTGTTCAGAAGAAATCCTGGATGAGGCCGCAATATCTGCGCCGCATGAGGAGGACGCGGAGATAGAGGAGTTCCGCGCGTTTTTGGATGAAGTTAGCCCCGAAGATTTCGGAAGTGGTTAAAAATGCCGAAAAGTGGCTGAATGTCGCTAAAATGCAGGCTTAGCTAAACCTGAAGTTGAGGGTAAGACACGCCGGTGCGCGACACGCGGGAAGGACTTCTAGCGAGTGTCGTTGACGCGGGCGGCCCGCACCCATAGCGTTAGCAATGAATCCAGCGGTAAGAGGGTAAAGATCACCTCGAAGTGAAAATACCGCAAGCCAAAGAGTGGAGGCATCGTGAGCAGTACCGGTGACGCGTCAGCATCGGCGACACCCGTTCCTGCCAATACGCAGGGAATGCTTTTCGACGACGACCTCCCGCACCTAAGTTCCGATATTGGCTACCGCGGGCCAACTGCTTGCCGCGCAGCCGGCATCACCTATCGCCAATTGGACTACTGGGCCCGCACCGGCCTGGTTCAACCCTCTGTTCGATCGGCCGCCGGATCCGGATCCCAACGCCTATACAGTTTTCGGGACATTTTGGTCTTAAAAATCGTGAAGCGCCTGCTAGATACCGGCGTTTCGCTCCAGCAAATTCGCACTGCTGTCACGCATTTACGCCAGCGCGGAATTCACGACATGGCACAAATTACGCTGATGTCCGATGGCGCCTCGGTGTACGAGTGCACCTCACCGGATGAAGTGGTCGATTTGGTCCAGGGTGGCCAGGGGGTTTTCGGAATCGCCGTGGGTCGAGTGTGGCGTGAGGTGGAGGGGACGCTGGCGCAACTTCCCTCGGAGCGACAAGAAGGCGATCTCGTTGACGGTGACGATGAGCTTTCGCAGCGGCGCCGGGCGCGAAAAACGGGCTAGCCGCTTTACGACGCTTTTTCAGGTCTTTACTTTTAAGTAGCCTCTCGCGATTTACGTAGTCTTGAGCGACTTAAGCAGGCTTTGAAGACTTAAGTAACCTCTGACGACTTTGGCAACCCGCCCGGCCGGTAGCGTGGTTTGCTAGCAGACACGTTTGCCTTTTACGGCGCATCCACGCGTGCTTGCTGGCCCAGTTTGTCAGAGAGGTAGCCAGTGTTTTCAAAGGTTCTCGTAGCCAATCGCGCCGAAATTGCGGTACGCGGATTTCGAGCCGCCCACGAGTTGGGTGCATCGACGGTAGCGGTTTTTCCCCATGAGGATCGCTACTCCGAGCACCGGTTAAAAGCCGATGAGGCGTACGCAATTGGCGAAGAGGGCCACCCCGTGCGGGCCTATCTCGACATTGACGAAATCATTCGCGTTGCCAAAGAATCGGGGGCGGATGCGATCTATCCGGGTTACGGATTTCTTGCCGAAAATCCCGGCCTGGCTGCGGCTTGCGCCCAAAATGACATCACTTTTATCGGGCCCCCGGCATCGGTGCTGGAACTGACCGGGAACAAGACACGCGCGATTCAGGCAGCCCGCGCAGCGGGCATCCCGGTGCCACTTTCTACCAACCCGTCCGATGATGCCCAAGCGCTCATGAGTGAGGCGGAAAACATTGGCTACCCCCTCTTTGTGAAGGCGGTAGCTGGCGGGGGCGGGCGCGGCATGCGCCGGGTAGAAAAACCCGAGGATTTAGCCCACGCGCTGCACGTGGCCATGAAGGAGGCCGAGAGTTCTTTCGGTGATCCCACTGCCTATTTGGAACAGGCAGTTTCGCGTCCGCGTCACATTGAGGTGCAGGTTTTAGCCGACAGTACGGGACACACCGTCCACCTTTATGAACGTGATTGCTCGCTGCAACGCCGCCACCAAAAAGTGGTCGAGATCGCGCCAGCGCCAAACCTTGACCCGGAAATTCGTGACGCGCTGACCCGCGATGCGGTGAAATTCGCAGAATCGATCGGCTACGTAAACGCGGGAACGGTCGAGTTTTTACTAGAGACAGCTGGGCCGCGGGCCGGTGAGCACGTTTTCATTGAGATGAATCCGCGCATTCAGGTCGAGCACACCGTTACTGAAGAGGTAACGAATATTGATCTGGTCTCGGCGCAAATGCGGATCGCTGCGGGACAGACGCTGGCAGAAATCGGAATTCAGCAAGAAGACATCGCCGTAAACGGGACCGCTATTCAGTGTCGAATCACGACCGAAGACCCAGCCAATGAGTTCCGGCCCGATACCGGCCGCATTGCCGTTTATCGCTCTCCGGGCGGGGCCGGAGTGCGCCTAGACGGTGCCACCGCGCACGCGGGCGCAGAAATCACCGGCCATTTCGATTCGATGCTGGTCAAACTCACCTGCCGCGGCCGCACATTTGAAGTTGCCGCCACGCGCGCCGCCCGGGCACTTGCCGAATTCCGGATCCGCGGGATTCGCACCAACATCCCTTTCCTCAAAGAAGTCCTGGCCGATGAACATTTCATGCGCGGCGACTTGTCGACGTCCTTTATTGACGAGCGGCCCGAATTGCTACGCGTGCGACTGGGGCAAAACCGCGGGACTCGGCTGCTGCGCTTCATCGCGGATGTTTCAGTAAATCAGCCAAATGGGCAGCGCCCTGACCTGGATCATCCCTTTCGGCGGCTACCGAAAATTGATTCGGCCAGCACGTTGCCGCCCGGAACGCGCCAGCAATTACAAGAACTGGGACCAGAAAAGTTTGCGGCGGCGCTGCGCGCCGAAGAGCGGGTACGGGTTACTGATACCACGTTCCGTGATGCGCATCAATCATTGCTGGCTACGCGGGTACGCACCTATGATCTGCTACAGGTGGCGCCCGTCGTGGCTCGAGCCATGCCGCAGCTCTTCAGCGCTGAAGTCTGGGGCGGGGCGACCTACGACGTCGCGCTGCGGTTCCTAGGTGAGGATCCCTGGCACCGGCTGGCGAAATTACGTGATGCGATGCCCAATATTGCGCTGCAAATGCTGCTGCGGGGGCGAAACACGGTGGGATATACGCCCTATCCGACTCAGGTGACCGATGCTTTTGTGCATGAGGCTGCTGCTACCGGAATCGATATTTTCCGCATTTTTGATGCCCTGAACGATGTCGACCAGATGGCACCAGCGATCACAGCAGTGCGCGAAACCGGAAGTGCGGTTGCCGAAGTGGCCCTTTGCTACACCGGCAATCTGTTGGACCCGAACGAACGCCTTTACACACTGGATTACTACCTGCACCTAGCTGACCAAATTGTTTCGGCGGGCGCCCACGTGCTGGCTATTAAAGATATGGCCGGGCTTTTACGTGCTCCGGCAGCGGCAAAATTGGTCACCGCGCTGCGAAAACGGTTTGATCTACCGGTGCATCTGCACACCCACGACACCGCCGGGGGACAACTGGCAACGCTGCTGGCCGCGATCGACGCGGGGGTGGATGCAGTCGATGCCGCGACAGCCGCGATGGCTGGAACCACCAGCCAGCCATCGATGTCTGCGCTGGTGGCAGCGTTGGAACACACGGATAAAGATACGGGTCTGGATCTGCACGCGGTAGCCGATGTGGAGCCGTATTGGGAATCGGTGCGAAAGGTGTTTGCGCCGTTTGAATCGGGACTCCCCGGGCCGACGGGGCGGGTTTATGAGCACGAAATACCCGGCGGACAGCTTTCAAATCTGCGGCAGCAAGCCATCGCGCTCGGACTGGGGGATCGGTTCGAGCAAATCGAAGCAATGTACGCGGCGGCCGATAAAATTCTAGGCCACTTAGTGAAGGTCACCCCGTCTTCAAAGGTGGTGGGAGACCTCGCGCTGCATTTAGTTGCGGCTGATGCTGATCCGGATGAGTTTGCGGAAAATCCGCAGAACTTTGACATTCCCGACTCGGTCATCAGTTTCTTGGAAGGGCAACTTGGTGATCCGCCCGGAGGGTGGCCTGAACCTTTCCGCACCCGGGCGCTCGATGGGCGCCGGCCCCGAAAACCGCATTTGGAGACCTTGACCAATGAGGATGAACAGCGTTTGGGGGCAGATTCGGCCACGCGGCGCCGCGCGCTGAACGAGCTGCTTTTCCCCGGCCCCACAACGGAATGTGACCGAATCACCGAAGAGTTCGGCGACGTATCGGTTCTGTCATCGCTGGAATTCCTGTACGGATTGCGCCCCGGCGAAGAAGCTGAAGTCGAACTACAAAAGGGCGTGCGCCTAATTGTGGGAATGACAACCTTCGGTGAGGTCGATAGCCACGGGATGCGCACTGTTATTTGCGAATTAAATGGTCAGCAGCGAACGGTTGAAGTGCGCGATCGGGCCGTCGAAGCGGTGGTAAAGGCGGCAGAAAAAGCCGACCCGAACAGCCCCGGCCAGATTTCCGCGCCCTTTGCCGGCACGGTGACTCCCACGGTGGAGGTGGGGCATCAGGTCAAGGCGGGCGATACGGTTTCAATGATCGAGGCGATGAAGATGGAGGCTGCCATCACCACGCCCGTGGCAGGGGTTGTCGAGCGCATGGCAGTTGCACCGGTCCAGCAGGTAGAAGGCGGCGACCTGGTCTTGGTGGTTATTCCGCAGTAGCAGCGGCGGTGCGACTTCGGCGGCGGTACGGTACGGGGCTTTACCTAACTAGCGGCGTTGCTAGTTGTCGCTGCCCTTTGAGTGCTCGTCGTAGTCGCGCACCAGGTCAATAATTCCCCACACGGCCACGGCGGCGCCGATGCCCACCATGACCCAGTTCATCCAATTGGCGATTCCTTCGGAGATCGGCCCGAACTGCAGGTAGGCGATTACGGCGCCGATTACGGCGCGGAAAGTACCGGACCACCACCAGCGGTCGGCGACGCTAAAAGGCTTCTTTTCCGCTTCGTTCTCATCCCGCTCGGCGGGTGAGTCATTGCGCGGCGCCGGATCAGTCATGGCGTTAGTTTGGCACACGCCGGCGGTTCATCGAAAAGGGGAGGGGCGCCGTCCCTAATCAATAAATTTTGGACGACGTCTCGCACCGCGCGGGAAATGCGGAGGCGTATTAACTGTGTAACCATTTCAGCACCGCGGATTTGCGTGGTCTTTTCGCGGTTTCTGTACTCCCCAAGGAAGGTAGAACAGTGGCACAGTCCGTAAGCGATTTCATCATCGATCGGCTCATTGAATGGGATCTGCACCAGTGGTACGGCTACCCGGGGGATGGCATCGGCGGCTTTGACGGCGCCCTGGGGCGGGCACAAAAAGACGGGAAAGACTTTACCTATATCCGCCCCACCCACGAGGAAGAAGCGGCGTTTATGGCGTGCGCGCATGCAAAATTTACCGGCGAAGTGGGGGTCTGTATCGCAACTTCAGGCCCGGGTGCGGTGCACCTAATGAATGGGCTGTATGACGCATATTCGGATAATGTTCCGGTGGTTGCGATTGTGGGTCAACAAGCCCGGGTGGCGCTGGGAACGGAATTTCAACAGGAGATAAATCTGGAGCAGGCGCTGAGCGATGTGGCGGTGTTTGTTCAGACCGTTACGACGCCGATGCATGCCCAGTTCGTACTTGATAAAGCCATTCGAATGGCGAAGGCCTATCGGGGCCCGGCGGTTGTGATCTTGCCGGTGGACTTGCAAACCATGGATATGGAAGAACCGGCGCAGGAGCACTTTGTTTCACGCAGCGGCATCGGGCACGCCTCGGATCGCCTCCGCCCGGATGATGAGGCACTGGCCCGAGCCGCCAAAATTCTAAATGCGGGAGAAAAGGTCGCGATGCTCGTGGGCCAGGGAGCTATCGGGGCTACGGACGAGGTACTCGAGGTCGCGGAGCGGCTGGGCGCCGGCGTGGCGACGAGTCTGCTCGGAAAACAAGTCGTGCCCGGGGAGGTGCCCTATCACACGCAACAACTCGGTCTTTTGGGCTCGCGCCCCAGTTACGACATGATGCAAAAGTGCGACACGCTGCTGCTGGTGGGCACGAATTTCCCGTACGCGGAGTTTTTACCCGCCACCGGGCAAGCCCGCGCGGTCCAGATAGATATTTCGCCCCGGCATCTCGGGATGCGGTACCCGACCCAAGAGAATATTTGGGGCGATGCCAAAACCACTCTGCGAGCGTTGTTGCCCTACTTAGAGCCGCATGACACGGGTTGGCAAGAGCAGATAGCGGAGGAGAAACGGAAGTGGGACGCTGAAAATGTACGGGTGGCCAGCACGAAAGCGGATCCGATTAACCCCCGTTATATTTATCTCTCGCTGAACGAGAAGCTGCCCGAAAACGCGATTTTCACCGCCGATGCGGGCAGTACGGCGGACTGGTACGGATTTCATATCGAACTGGGCCGCAACAATATGGGCAGCCTTTCCGGACGATTGGCGTCCATGCTGGCCGCAATGCCCTATGCGCTGGCTGGGAAATTTGCCTATCCGGATCGGCCGGTTGTGTGCACGATCGGGGATGGGGCTTTTCAGATGATGGGCGGCAACGGCCTTTTGACCGTAAAGGGGCACTGGCGGGATTGGAAGAACCCGTCATTTGTGGTGCTGGTGATTAATAATGGCGATCTGAATCAGGTGTCTTGGGAGATGCGTGAGGCGGGTGATCAGAT